>JAFKLV010000319.1 GCA_017304125.1 Sphingomonadales bacterium | reverse complement strand
GCGCGTCATGGCGGCATGACGCCGCAGTTCGTCGCTCATCGCGCCGCGCAGCCGCGTGGTGAGATATTGGCGGAAGGTCACCTGACCGCGATCCTCGAAGGCGGACACCGCCTCGACCAAAGCGACCAGCCCGACCTGCACCAGATCCTCGACCTCGACCGCGGTCGAAACGCTGCCGTGGATATGCCACGCGAGGCGACGGACCAGCGGCAGATGCTCGCGCACCAGCGCACTTTCGTCGCGGGCATTGGCGCGCGGCGAATAGGTCAGCGGGGTCGCGCCGGCGAAGGCGCCGCGATGCGGTTCGGCGCTCATGCGGGCAGAGCCTCCGGCGCGCCGATAATGGCGACCACCTCGACGGCCTTGTCTTCAGGGACTTCGAAGAAGCTCATGACAGGGGTATCCGGCAAAATGGATTTGACGAGCTTGCGGATCGCGACGCGGATCGCCGGCTGGACGACGAGCGCGAACGGCTTCGCCTCGCTGATCAGCGGCTGGGCCGCGCGCTGCAGCGCGTCGACGATGCGGCGGCCGAGATCGGGCTCGATCACGTGGCGCCGCGCGGGATCGCTGCGCACCGCCTGGCCGAGCAGCCCTTCGAGCTGACCTTCCAGCGTCATCACGCGCAGCGGCTCGCGCACGCCGCACAATTTCTGGATGATCAGCGGGCCCAGCTCGGGGCGGATCAGTTCGACGATTTCCTCGGCGTCCTGCGTCTTTTGCGCGGCGACCGCGATCGCGCCGGCGATACGGCGGAATTCCTTGAGCGGGATGCCCTCGGCGAGCAGGCTCTTAAGCACCGTCGTTAGCGTGGTGAGCGGCAACGGCTGCGGGGTGAGCGAGGCGACGAGCTGCGGGTTGTGTTCCTTCAGCCCGTCGAGCAGCGCCTGCACTTCGTCCGCGCTCAGCAGGTCGGCGGCATTGGCGCCGAGCACATGGTTGAGATGCGTCGCGATCACCGTACCCGAATCGACCACCAGATAGCCCGCGCCGGTCGCCGCATCGGCATCACCGGGGGCGATCCACGTCGCTTCGAGCCCGAAGGTCGGGTCCTTGGCCTTCTTGCCGGTGAGATCGCCGAAGCCGGTGCCGGTATCGAGCGCGAGCATTTCCTCGGGCGATACCTGGTCCTCGCCCAGCGCGACGCCGCCGACCAGCAGGCGATAGGTATAAGGCGCAAGGTTGATGTCGTCGCGCACCTTCACCTGCGGCACGACGAAGCCGAGCTCCTTCGAGAGCTGGCGGCGCACCCCGGTGATCCGCGCCATCAGCGGGCCGCCCTTGCGCTCGTCGACCAGCGGAACCAGCCCGTAGCCGATGTCGAGGTTGACCATCATGCTGTCGGTCACCTCGTCCCAGCCGATGCGCGACTGATCGACCGGCTCGGGCTTCACGTCCTCGACCGGCGCCGGGCGGTTGGCGATCTGGCGCAATTTCCACGCGGCGAAGCCGGCGATTGCGGCGGCGGGCAGGATCACCAGATGCGGCATCCCGGGCAGCACGCCGAGCAGGAAGAGGATGCCGGCCACCGGGGTCCAGGTCCGCGCCGAGCCGAACTGGCTGCCGATCTGCCCGGCGAGATCCTTTTCGGAGGAAACGCGGGTGACGATCGCGGCGGCGGCGATCGACAGCATCAGGCTGGGGAGCTGCGCGACCAGCGCGTCGCCGATCGCGAGCAGGGTATAGCCCTTGGCGGCGGCGGCGATCGTCATGCCGTGGCTGACCGGGCCGAGGATCAGCCCGCCGATGATATTGGCGGCGAGGATCAGGATCGCGGCGATCGCATCGCCCTTCACGAATTTCGACGAACCGTCCATCGAGCCGTAGAAATCGGCCTCGGTCGACACTTCGACGCGGCGCTTCTTGGCTTCGTCGGGGGTGATCAGCCCGGCGTTGAGATCGGCGTCGATCGCCATCTGCTTGCCGGGCAAGGCATCGAGGGTGAAGCGCGCCGACACTTCGGAGACGCGGCCGGCGCCCTTGGTCACCACGATCAGGTTGATGATCATCAGGATCGAAAAGACGAAGATGCCGACGACATAATCGCCGCCGATCAGGAAGGTGCCGAAGGCCTCGATGACATGGCCCGCTGCGCTCTCGCCCTCATGCCCGTGGACCAGCACGACGCGCGTCGAGGCGACGTTGAGGCCGAGGCGGAACAGGGTGGCGAACAGCAGCACCGAGGGGAAGGCGGAGAAATCGAGCGGCTTCTGCGCGTTCAGCGCGACCATCAGCACCGCGAGGCTGATCGCGATATTGGCGACGAAGAATACGTCGAGCAGCGCCGCCGGGATCGGCACCACCATCACGACGACGAGCAGCAGGATCGCGAGCGGCAGCGCGGCAGCGCGGGGATTGCCGAGGAATTTCATCGCGCGTCAGCCCCCCAGGTTCGCGAGCATGAGATAGGCAAGCCGCGCGGTATCGGGCGTCGGCTTCATCAGGCTCGCCGCCTGCGACTGGCCGGAGCGCCCGCCCAGGGCGGCGCTGGCCCAGCTCAAGGCGTCGCCCGCGCTCTGGTTGGCGCCGGTGATGACCGTCGCGCCGTCCATGTCGAGCGCCTGGGCGGCAAATTGCATGCCCGGCAAAGCATTGCCGGTGTTGCCGGCATTGCCGGCGCCGTCGCCGAGCTTGGCGGCAAAGCGCTGATAGACGTCGCTCAGCGAGCGGGCGCTGCCGTCGCTGTTGAAAAACACCCCGCGATTGGCGCGGGCGGCGGCCGGGAACAGGCTGGCCGCGCTCGCACCGGGGTTGCTCTGCATCGACGAGAGGAACTGGCGTGCGCCGCCCAGCCCGAGGAAATGCGCCATATAGAGATCGGTGCCGGTGGCGGTGCGCCCGGTGGCGCTTTCCAGCGCGTCCTTATTGTCCGAGGCGTGTTCGGCGGCCATCGCCGAGGCGACTTCGGGGTTGTTGCGCAGCGCGAGGATCGCCTGCTTGGTCCCGGCGTCGTTGACCGTCATCCGGCCCGAGGCGCCGCGGGTGATCGCATTCGCCGCCCAGCCCAGGCCATATTCGGCGCCGTGTTGCTTCATCACCGACAGCCAGCTCTGCTCGACGAACTGATAGAGCCCGCGCGCGGAGGAGGTGGCGGCGCTGGCCGAGGCGTTGAGCCCGCTCTCCACCTTGGCCTGCCCCAGCAGATAGTCGAAGTCGATCCCCGTGCGCGCCGCAGCCCGCTGGATCGCGGACTGGATGCGGCCTGTGGCAGAGGCGATGCTGTTGACGGTCATCGGCGTGCGTTTGTTCCCTGTTCGGGAATAACGCAGCAAGGAGCGTGCCAGTTATGCAGCTATCTCCCCTCCCTTGAACAAGGGAGGGGCTGGGGGTGGGTTGGTATGGGGCAGGCGGATCGGTGCCCCCACACCGACCCACCCCCGACCCCTCCCTTC
>JAFKLV010000318.1 GCA_017304125.1 Sphingomonadales bacterium | reverse complement strand
CGGCCTTGAGCCGGGGTCCATCGTGCCGCACGCGCGGCCGCGAGAGCCGCTTGGCGTGCCCTTGCCTCCCGATGGACCCCGGCTCAAGGCCGGGGTGACGTATGGGGATAAATCCCGCCACTCGAAATAATCGTATGCCGGATGTCGATCAGCTGCAGGTTGACGGCGCGCTGCATAACGACGAAGCGCGCGATGCAAATCAGGACAGCGCCACAATGACCGCATTGCTCCCCGAAGGTTTCCGCGACACCTTGCCCCCGTTCGCCGATGCGGCGGCGGCGGTGGAGGCGCGGGCGCTCGCGGCGGCGGCGAGCCACGGTTACGAGCGCGCCGATCCGCCGCTAGCCGAATTCGCCGACGGGCTCGGCTCGCGGCTCAAGGACGGCAGCTTGCGCAACGCGGTGCGCTTCGTCGATCCGGTGTCGCAGCGCACGCTGGCGATTCGCCCCGATCTCACCGCGCAGATCGCGCGGATCGCGGCGACGCGGATGGCGCATCACCCGCGCCCCGTGCGGCTGAGCTATGCCGGCCCGGTGCTCAAGTTGCGCGGCGACGCGCTCAATCCGTCGCGCGAAATGCGCCAGATCGGGTGCGAGCTGATCGGGCTCGATTCGATCGCCGCGGCGCGCGAGGTGGTGACGGTCGCGGTCGATGCGCTCGAAGCGGCCGGCGCCACCGGGATCACGATCGATTTCACCTTGCCCGATCTGGTGGACACGCTCGCCCCGGTGTTGCCGGTCGCCGATGTCGATGCGCTACGCGACCGGCTCGATGCCAAGGACGCGGGCGGGGTGGCAGCGCTGGCGCCGGCCTATCTCCCGCTGATCGCCGCCGCCGGGCCGTTCCCGCAGGCGCTGGAGCGGCTACAGGCGTTCGACACGACCGGCATCCTCGCCTCGCGCATCGCGGGGCTGGCGGCGATCGTCGACGCGCTGGGCGATCGCGTCCAGCTCACGCTCGACCCGACCGAGCGGCACGGCTTCGAATATCAGTCCTGGCTCGGCTTCTCATTGTTCGTCGCGGGCGCGACGCGCGAGGTGGGGCGTGGCGGCACCTATCGCGTGGTGCGTGAGGACGGCACCGAGGAAGTGGCGACCGGCTTCTCCTTGTATGCCGATGGGCTGGTGAGCAATGCCACGCCCGAGCGGCGCCGGCTGTTCGTGCCTTATAGCACCCCGGCGGCCGAGGGCGCGCGGATGCGCGCGGCGGGCTGGGTGACGGTCGCCGCGCTTGAGCCGGACGATACGCCCGAGGCGCAACTGTGCACGCATATCCTCGATGCCGGGGAGGCGCGCGCGCTCGGCGCCTGATCGACCGGTTGACAGCCTCACCCGCGCAGGGCTACCGGCGCGGCGAAAATCTTCGCAACGCCCGCGTGCCGAGTCCTGTCGAAGGGCGCGCGGGTCAGCTCCGGCAGGGGAGTTTTCGTATCCATGGCCAATGTCGCGGTAATCGGCGCCCAATGGGGTGACGAGGGCAAGGGCAAGATCGTCGACTGGCTCGCCGAGCGCGCCGATATGGTCGTGCGCTTCCAGGGCGGTCATAATGCCGGTCATACGCTGGTCGTCGGGGACAAGACCTACAAACTGTCGCTGCTTCCCTCCGGCATCGTGCGCGGCACGCCGTCGGTGATCGGCAATGGCGTGGTGCTCGATCCCTGGGCGCTGCGTGACGAGATCGCGCGGCTCGCCGCGCAGGGCGTCACCGCGACCCCCGACACGTTGCGCATCGCCGACAATTGCGCGCTGATCCTGCCGTTCCACCGCGATCTCGACGCGCTGCGCGAGGATGCCAGCGGCGCGGGCAAGATCGGCACGACGCGGCGCGGCATCGGCCCGGCCTATGAGGACAAGGTCGGCCGCCGCGCGATCCGCGTGTGCGATCTGGCGCATCTCGACGGTCTCGGCCCGCAGCTCGATCGCCTCACCGCGCATCACGACGCGCTGCGCGCCGGCTTCGGCGAGCCGCCGATCGACCGCGCGCGGCTGCTCGCCGATCTGGAGGAGATTGCGAGCTTCGTCCTGCCGTTCGCCAAGCCGGTGTGGCGCGACCTCAACGAAGCGCGCGCCGCTGGGCAGCGCATCCTGTTCGAAGGCGCGCAGGGCGTGCTGCTCGATGTCGATCACGGCACCTATCCGTTCGTCACCTCGTCGAACACGATCGCGGGGCAGGCGGCGGGCGGCTCCGGGCTCGGCCCGAGCGGGGTCGGCTTCGTGCTGGGCATCGCCAAGGCCTATACGACGCGCGTCGGCTCCGGCCCGTTCCCGACCGAGCTTGAGGACGAGACCGGCGAGCGGCTCGGGACGCGCGGGCATGAATTCGGCACCGTCACCGGGCGCAAGCGCCGCTGCGGCTGGTTCGACGCGGTGCTGGTGCGTCAGTCGGCAGCGGTGAGCGGGATCACCGGCATTGCGCTGACCAAGCTCGACGTGCTCGACGGGTTCGAGGAAGTGAAGATCTGCACCGGCTATCGCCTGCGCGGCGAGATGCTGGATTATTTCCCGACGCATGCCGCGGATCAGGCCGAGGTCGAGCCGGTTTACGAAACGATCGAGGGCTGGACCGGATCGACCGCCGGTGCGCGGAGCTGGGCCGATTTGCCGGCGCAGGCGATCAAGTACATCCGCCGCGTCGAGGAGCTGATCCGCTGCCCGGTGGCGCTAGTGTCGACCAGCCCCGAGCGCGAGGACACGATCCTCGTGCGCGATCCGTTCGCGGACTGAGCCGACAAACGGTTAGGGCGGGGACAGCCTGTTCAGGCCGTCCCCGCCCTCCCGGCCCCTTCCGTGGGAGGGAAGGGCGTTATGCCGTGCCGATCAGAAGCGCGGCGGCGTCGGCGCGGCCGACGGGTCGGTGCTCGACGGCGGCATGCTGGACGGCGGCGACGCACTCGGTGCCGACGGCGCGCTGCTCGAAGGATCGCTTGCCGCGGGCGGGGCGACGGTCGAGTCGGCCGGCGCCGCCGAGCTGTCAGGCGCGCTCATCGTATCCTTATGCTTCTTGCCGTGCTTGCTCTTGGCGGGGGCCGTCTGTGCGTCCGGCGATGACTGTGCCACGGCAACGGTCGGCAGGATCAGGGCGCTGGCGGCGAGGACTGCGAGGAACTTCACTAGATCTTCTTCTGTCTGTTCCCTGTTGTGAGAACAATATAGGGAAGAAATTCAGCGAGAGGGGGCACTTGACCCCGATGACGCAACGGCTCGTCCATTAAGTCTAGGCGGAGAAATATTGCGGCGACGGCGAACTGTGTCGATCGAAAGTCGAAGCGATTCTTTCGATTTGTTCATCTTGCGTGATTCGCGCCCCGGTTCTTACTCCCCTCCCTTGTGAAGGGAGGGGTTGGGGGTGGGTGGGTATGGGGTGCGCGCAACGGTGCCCCCCACACCAACCCACCCCCGACCCCTCCC
>JAFKLV010000589.1 GCA_017304125.1 Sphingomonadales bacterium | reverse complement strand
GTGCGGGGGGCAGCGCGGCCTGCGTCCCGGGATGCGCCGGCGACACGGTGCAGCCCGCGACCAGCGCGACGAGCGGGAGCGAAAACAGGGTGACGCGCATCATGCCGGCTCCGCCTGCGCCTGATCGGCGTCTGGTTGTTGACGGGCGCGATGCAACAGCCCGCTATCGTGGCGCGAGAAGCGCGCGATCAGCACCGGCAGCACCATCAGGATCAGCACCGGCGCCAGCGTCATCCCGCCGACCACCACCAGCGCCAGCGGTTTTTGCACCTGGCTGCCGATCCCGCTCGAAATCGCCGCCGGCAACAGCCCGATCGCCGCCGCGAGGCAGGTCATCACCACCGGGCGCAGACAATGCCGCACGGTCATCGCCAGCGCCTCATCGCGCTCCAGCCCTTCGTTGAGCTGCTGGTTGAAGGTGGTGACGACGAGGATACCATCCATCACCGCAATGCCGAACAAGGCGACGAAGCCGATCGCAGCAGAAATACTGAACGGCGTACCGGTCAGCGCCAGCGCCAGCACCCCGCCGATCAGCGCCATCGGGATCACGCTGAACGCGAGCAAGGTATCGCGGATCGAACCGAAATTGGCGAACAGCAGCACCAGGATCAGCAACAGGCTGACCGGCACGACGACCTGCAGCCGCGCGACCGCATTGGCGAGATTGCCCAATTCGCCCGCCCATTCGAGATGATAGCCGGGCGGCAGCACGACATGTTTGGCGATCCGCGCCTTCACCTCGTCGACCGCGCTGCCCAGATCGCGCCCGCGCACGCTGAACTTGATCGGGACATAGCGTTCCTGATGCTCGCGATAGATGAACGATGCACCCGAGGTCAGGCGGATCTTTGCCACTTCGGACAATGGCACCTGGATCAGCCCGGTGCCGCTCGGCGACGGCGCGCCGACCGTGATGCGGTTGAGCGCGTCGATATCGTTGCGCTGCGACGGATCGAGCCGGATGACGATCGGGAAATGCCGGTCGGTATCCTTTTCGTAGAGATCGGCGCTCGATTGCCCGCCGACCGCGGCCGCGACCGTCTGGTTGATATCGTCAGGCGTCAGCCCATAGCGCGCGGCGGCGCGGCGATCGATATCGATGCGCACCGTCGGCTGGCCGAGCGAATCCGATACGCCGAGGTCCGCGATGCCCTGCACCTGCGCCATCTGCGCCTTGATCTCGCCCGCGACCTTTTCCAGCGTCTCGAGATCGTTGCCGAACACCTTGATCGAATTGGCGCCCTTCACCCCGGATGACGCCTCGTCGACGTTATCCTCGATATATTGCGAGAATTCGAAATCGACGCCGGGATAGCGCGCCTGCAATTTCTGTTGCAGCTCGGCGGTGAGCTTTTCCTTGCTCGCGCCCGCCGGCCAGTCTTCGGCCGGTTTCAGCGGGGCATAGAATTCGGCGTTGAAGAAGCCGGTCGCATCGGTGCCGTCATCGGGGCGGCCGTGGGTGGAAACGACGCGCTCGACTTCGGGGCGCACCGCGATGATGCGACGGATGCCGTTGACCACCGGCTGCCCCGCCTCAAGCGAGATCGATGGCGGCAGGCTGGCGCGAATATAGAGGTTGCCCTCCTCCAGATGCGGCAGGAACTCGACCCCCAAGGCGCGCACCGCGTAAAGCGACGCCGCGAGCGCGAGCCCGGTGATCCCCAGGGTCACCACGCGATTGGCCAGCGCGAAGCCCACCGCCGGCTCGGTGATGCGCTTCAGATGGCGGACGACCCAGGTATCGACCTCGGCGAGCTTGTCGGGGAGCAGCAGCGCCGACAGCACCGGCGCGACGGTGAATGCCGCGACCAGCCCGCCCGCGATGGCATAGGCATAGGTCTTGGCCATCGGGCCGAAGATATGCCCCTCCACCCCGGTCAGCGTGAACAGCGGCAGGAAGCTGGCGATGATGATCGCGGCGGCGAAGAAGATGCCGCGGCTGACGTCGCTCGACGCATGGAGGATCGCGGAGAAGCGGTTGGCGGTGCTGGCGTGGATGCGGCCGCTGCCGATATCGTGCGAGCGTCCGACCATCCGGCGGAAGATCGCCTCGACCATGATCACGCTGGCGTCGACGATCAGCCCGAAATCAAGCGCGCCGAGCGACAGCAGGTTGGCGGATTCACCCTGCAGGATCAGCACCAGCACCGCGACCGACAGCGCGAAGGGAATGGTCACCGCGACGATCAGCGCGCTGCGCAAATTGCCGAGGAAGATCCACTGCAACAGGCAGATCAGCACCACACCGGCGATGAGGTTGTGCATCACCGTATGCGTGGTGACGCCGATCAGGTTCGAGCGGTCGTAGATCCGCTCCAGATGCACGCCGGGCGGCAACACGCCGCCGGCATTGATCGTCTCGACTTCCTGCTCGACCGCGCGGATCGCGGGCATCGACTGCGCACCGCGCTGCATCAGCACGATGCCCATCACGATATCGTCGGTCTGCCCGTCGCCGGCGATGCCGAGCCGCGGCATATTGCCGATCTGGATCGTGCCGACGTCGTGCAGGAACACCGGGGTCGTCCCGCCCATCCCGACCATCACGTCGCGAATGCCGTCGACCGACTGGATCAGCCCGACCCCGCGGACGATCGCCGCCTGCTCGCCGAAATTGACCGTCTGGCCGCCAACATTGCCGTCGCTCTTGCCGATCGCCGCCAGCACCTGCGGCACGGTGATGCCGTGCGCGATCAATTTGTCGCGATCGAGCCGCACCTCATAGGTGCGTAATTTGCCGCCCCAGCCGGTCACGTCGACCACCCCGGGGAGCCGCTTGAAACGCCGCTGAAGCACCCAGTCCTGCAGCGTTTTCAGATCCATCACCGAATAGCCGGGCGGGCCGACGACGCGATAGCGATAGATTTCGCCGATCGGGCTGGTCGGCGAGATGGTCGGCTGCGCGCCATTGGGCATCGGCGGGATTTGCGAGAGGCGACCGAGCACCAGCTGCTCCGCCTCGCGGAACGTCACGTCATAGGTGAACTGGATCTTCACGTCCGACAGGCCGAACAGCGAGATCGAGCGCACCGCGGTCAGATGCGGCAGGCCGGCGATCGCCACTTCGATCGGGGTGGTGACGTTGCGCTCCATCTCCTCCGCGGAGGTGCCGTTGCTCTGCGTCAGCACCTCGACCATCGGCGGAACCGGGTCGGGATAGGCCTCGATATTGAGATTGGCGAAGCCGACCACCCCGGCCATGATCAATCCGATCAGCAGGGTGAGCACGAGCATCCGCTGGCGCAGCGCCAGCTCGACCAGCCGGTTCATTGGCCGATACCCGCCTCGTTCACGAACAGCGCCCCGGCCGTCACCACGCGATCCCCGGCTTTCAGCCCGGTGAGGATGCGGGTCTGCCCGCCCTCGCCCGGCGCCGTCGTCACGGCGCGCGTATAGAGCAATTTATCACGCTCCATGATCCACAC
>JAFKLV010000588.1 GCA_017304125.1 Sphingomonadales bacterium | reverse complement strand
CGCGCAGCGAGGCATTGGCGCCCTCGCCATCCCAGTTGAGCGCGGCCTGCCCCTTCCAGCGCGGATAGGTCGCGCGCGGCTGATCGCCCTTGCCGGCGCGTTCGTCGACGATCGTCCCGCCGGTCGCCGGATCGGGCGAAACGGTGCGGAACGAGCCGAGATAGGAGGCATCGACCACCGCCCCGAAGCGCCCGATCCCGGTGGTGAAATCATAGCGCACCGTGGCATCGACGCCGTCGGTCGAGATCGAATTGAGGTTCTGCGCGCCCTGCAACAGATTGATGATCGCGCCCGTGCTCGCATCGCGCTGGACGAGATCGCAGAACACCCCGGCGCGCTGCGCGCACAGCTGCATGATCTGGGTCGCCGATTGCGAGGCGATCGCGTTCTTGATCTTGATATTGTAATAATCGACCGTGATCGACAGGCCGTGCAGCGGGGTCAGCGCGATCCCCGCGCTGATGCTGTCCGAGGTTTCCGGGCGCAAATTGCGATTGCCGCTGATCACGCCGGGGATCAGGCCGTTGAGATTGTAATTGGCCTGATTATAGCCCGCCGGCACCCCGACGCAGCCCGGCTTGCCGGCATTGGCCGCCGCGCCGCCGTTGCACGGATCGCTGCCCTGGAAGCTCGTCTGGCGCGCGCCCTGATAGAGTTCGAGGATCGACGGCGCGCGGAAGCCCTGCGCATAGGTGCCACGCAGCAGCACGCCCTCGACCGGGCGATAGCCGAGCCCGCCCTTGAAGGTCGCCTTGCCGCCGACCGTCGAATAGCGCGAGTAGCGCCCGGCGAGGCTGAGATCGAGGCTCTTGCCGAACGGCGAGTCCTTCAACACCGGCACCGACAATTCGCCATAGACTTCGTGCAGGTCATAGCTGCCGCTGGTCGCGGTGCGGGTCTGCGCGGTGGTTTTGGTGTAGAGCGCGTTGTTCAGATAGAGCGACGGCGCATTGGCGATCGGATCGGGATTATCCACCCCGCGATTGCGACGATATTCATAGCCGACCGCGAGCGCGACCTCGCCCGCCGGCAGGTTGAACAGCGTGCCGGTGGCGTTGACCGTGCCGTTCCACAGCTCGGTAGAATTGCTCTCGCGCGTGGTGAAGCGGATATAATCCGCCTGCGCGGGCGTCATCGGGCCGAACAGATTGACCGGCACGCAGCCAGCCGCCGCCGCGCAGGTCGCCGGATTGCCGAGCGCGAGATAGAGATTGTCGTAATTGATGCCGTTGAGCGCGGTCGATTCGATGCTGTTCTTGGCGTAGCTGCCGAACGCATCCCAATGCCAGTTGTTGCCGAACAGCTTGAACGAGCCGTCAAGCCCGGCGGCGAGGCGCCAGGTCTGTACGTCCTGGATATTGTCGCGATTGCCGACGTCGGTCATCACCTTGCGCACGCGGAAGGCGGAATTGGCGCCGAATGCCAGCGCACTGGCCGCCGGCACGCCATTGGCGGTGCCGAACGGATTGAACGCCTGATTATTGGGAATGTAGAAACCGCGCACCGTCCCGGCGGTACCGCCGATATCGAGCAGCACCGGCGAGAAGAGCTGATCGGACTTGCGCTCGTTATACAGCCCCTCGAACTTGAAGTTGAGGTTGTCGGCAAGCTCATAGTCGAACCGGCCGTAGAAGCCGTAGCGCTGCGACGGGCCGGCCGAATAAATGCCCTGCGCCTGCGTATTGTAATAATCGCGCGGCAGCCCGGCGGTGTGGAACGCGCTGTCCGCGCTCGCGCCCGGGCCATAGAGCGTCCCCGGCGAGTTGAGCGCGACCGGCGCGCTCGATCCGGCGAACCCGGCGGGCGTGCCGAAATAGCCGTTCGAGGACAGGCCGGGCAGGATGTAGAGCCCGCTCGGGCTGGTGCCCGCCGCGGTCACCGGCACGAGCGAGGTGGTGGTCAGCGGCCGCGCATCGGTGCGGATCGGCTTCGATTCATAATAGCTGCCCGACAGGATGATCGAGGCGCGGCCGAAGCGCTTGCCGACGTTGAGCGTCGCCGAATATTCCGATCCGTCGCCCTTGTCGGTGACGCCCATGCGGGTCGAGCCGCGGATGCCGTCGAACGGGCGGACGGTCTTGATGTTGACCACGCCGGCGATCGCATCGGCGCCGTAGATCGCCGAGGCGCCGTCCTTCAGCACCTCCATCCCCTCGATCATCCCCATCGGAATCGTGTTGAGATCGACGAAGTCGCGGAAGCCGCGCTGGCCGACCGCGTCGACCCAGCGATGCCCGTCGACCAGCACCAGCACGCGATTGCCGCTGCCCTCGCTGCCGCCGAGATAGCGCAGGTTGATCGACGAGGCGCCGTAGGAGGTGCCCTGCGTGCCGTTCGAATTGAGGCTGACGCCCGCCGAGGGCAGTTTCTGCAGCAGATCGCCGGGGCTGACGCTGCCCGACTTGGCAATATCGTCGGCGGTGATCGTCAGCAGCGGGCCGACCGTCGCGGCATCACGGCGCTGGATGCGCGAGCCGGTGACGACCACCTCGCCCGCCTCCGGCGCGTCCGCCGACGGCGCCGCGGCCAGTTCCTGCGCCCCCGCCGGCGCGATCAGCGCGATCGTCAACAGGCTCGCGCCCAGCATCATCGCACTCGCGCGCCTGCAAACATTCCGATCGATCATGGCAAAGCCCCCCGCATTATTTTTCGATTCGCTGCACAGCTAGCCGATCGCGCCACCGACGAAAGCTGATGGCGGAACTTCATCGGCTCATACCATCTTGGGTATAGGGTTGCCGTAATCAGACGGGCTTCGATTATGGCCCCGTAACGAAAGCGAAAAACGGCGATGTGGCGATATCCTGATCGACGGCAGTTATTGACGGCAATCAGCGGCGCGGCGCTGATGCCGCGTATCGCGCACGCGCGCGGCGACCGCCCGTTGCGCGTCATGCTGCTCGGGCAATCGCTGATCCAGCGCGATATCTGTCGCGACGGCTGGCCGGGCATGAAGGCGATCGCCGCTCTGCTGCGCGGCGCGGATGTGGTGTTCACCGATCTCGAAACCCCGATCGAGGGCGCGAGCGCGGGCGAGCCGACCCGGGCCGATGCGACGCTCCACCACGCCCCGCCGACGGTGCTCGATTGCCTCAAGGCGCTGGGCGTGACGCTGGTGACGACCGCCAACAACCACGCCTGGGATCTCGGCACCGGCGGCATTCTCTCGACGATCGACGCGCTCGATCGGCGCAGGATCGTCCATGCGGGATCGGGGCGCGATCTCACCATCGCGGCGGCCCCGGCGATCCAGCACACGCCGCGCGGCGGCTTTGCACTGGTCGCAGCAGCAGCGGGCGCGATCCGCCCCGGCGCGGCGGCGGCGACCGATCACCCCGGCGTCAACGAACTGCGCAGGCGTGACGACGGCACGCTCGACCCGACGGATGTCGCGCCCGTGCTGGCGGCAATCCGCGCCTCCCGCGCAGCGGG
>JAFKLV010000587.1 GCA_017304125.1 Sphingomonadales bacterium | reverse complement strand
TGCGCGATGCCTTTCCCAAGGTCGAGGTGCTGATCCACCTCGATCCCGAAGGCTATGTCGATACCGATAACCCGCTGATCGAAGCCGACGTGACGCCGCACTGGTTCGGCAAGCGGATATAACGTTCCTACTTCCTGCCTTCTCAACTCCCCTCCCTGGTGAAGGGAGGGGCTGCGGGTGGGTGGGTATGGGGCGGGCGGACCGGTGCCCCTCACACCAACCCACCCCCGACCCCTCCCTTGTTCAAGGGAGGGGAGAAGAAGGGAGGGGAGAATATCCTACCGCACCCCGCCGCGCCGCGTCAGCGCCGAGACACAGCTCGCGCGGTCGATCGCGCTGCCGTCGGGCTCGCGCGCGTCGATATAGGTGACGCGCTGCTCGTTGCCGCGCGGGTAGAGATAGGCGTCGAGCACGCAGATCCGGCTCTGGAACTGCAGCTTGCGGGCATTGCCCTCGCGCACATCGGCGTCGGGCTGGCCGAACAATTTGACCAGCGCCGCGGCGTCCTGCCCGATCACGCGCTCGAGCCCGGTCGACGTATAGGGCACCGCCACCGCCGCCGGGGTCTTCGGCGGCGGGGTGGTCGCGGTCGAGGCGCAGCCCGCCAGCAGCACCGCGCCAGCCAAAATCGAAAACCTCATGTCCGTCCCCGGTGAAAGAAATGCGTCGCCATGGCCGCGCCGAGCACCGGCGCGAGGATATTGAGCAGCGGAACCACGAACAGCCCGGTCGCCGCAAGCCCGAGCAGGAAGCGCCGCGCACCGTTGGTCCGGCGCCACGCGCGCAACGTCGCGGCGTCCATATGCCGCGCCGCGACCATATCGCCGAGATCGCGCCCGAGCAGCCAGCCGTTGACCGCGAAGAACAGCGCCGCGGTGCCGATCCCGGTCACCAGCAGCACGCCATAGGCCGGCAACAGCACCAGATTGACCAGCACGACCCGCGCCGCCGAGCCGAGCCCCATCATCAGCGCGCGATGCATCGGCACCGGGCGCGCGGTCGCCAGCGCGGCGGGATAGTGGCGCGCCTCGACCGCCGCGACCACCTCGTCGGCGAAGATGCCGATCACCGCGATCGCCACCGCGCGGAACAGGAACCAGAAAGCGAGCGCCAGCCCGACGATCGTCGCGGCGGAGGCGATTTCGTCATGCCATTCGCTCTGCGCGAGCCATGTCTCGACGCCCCACCACAGCCCGATGCCGAGCAGCGCGAACACCGCCAATGTGAGCAACAGGCTCTTGCCCAGCACGCGCAGGATGCGAGGATCGCCCAATTGGGCCACCGACAGGGCAAGCGCACCGAACATCGCCGCTGCAGATGCACCGGCCACGGGCAGTTGCGCAAGGCGGCTTAGCCCCTTAACGCACCGGGCGTTTGCGTTCGCCCGACAGATTTCGCGGCGCGGACGGATCAGCGATTCGGAGACACCCATTTGACCAAGCCCAATTACGCCGTGGTGGCGATCGGCAATGCGATCGTCGACATCATTGCCCCCGCCGCCGATGATTTCATCGCCGACAACGGCATGACCAAGGGCGCGATGCAGCTCGTCTTCTCGCCCGAGGAGGCCGATGCGCTCTATGCCAAGATGGGGCCGGGGCAGGAGATTTCGGGCGGCTCGGCGGCGAACACGATCGCCGGCATCGCCTCGCTTGGTGGCAAGTGCGGCTTCATCGGGCAGGTCGCCGACGATCAGCTCGGCGAGGTGTTCGCGCATGACATCCGGGCCGCCGGCATCCGCTTCGACACCGCGACCCGCGCCGGCCAGCCGACCACCGGCCGCTGCCTGATCTTCGTAACCCCCGACGGGCAGCGCACGATGAACACCTTCCTCGGCGCGTCGCATTATCTGCCCGCTGCGGCGCTCGATCGCGAGTTGATCGCCGATGCGCATTATCTCTATCTCGAAGGCTATCTGTGGGATCCGGAAGAGCCGCGCGCCGCGATGCGCGCCGCGATCGACGTCGCCCGCGCGGCGGGGCGCAAGGTCGCCTTCACGCTCTCGGCCGAATTCGTCATCGATCGCCACCGCGGCGCGTTCCACGAGCTGATCGACCACGGGCTGATCGACGTGCTGTTCGCCAATGAGGCGGAAATCATGTCGCTCACCGAAACCGGCGATGTCGAGGCGGCGATCGCCGCGGTGCGCGCCAAGGTGCCGCTGCTCGTCGTGACGTTGAGCGAGCGCGGCGCGCTGGCGATCACCGGCGAGGCGCGCGTCCACGCCCCCGCCGCCCCGGTCGAGAAGGTGGTCGACACCACTGGCGCGGGCGATCTGTTCGCCGCCGGCTTCCTCCACGCACAGGCGGAAGGGCGCGATCTCGCCCAGTCGCTGCGGCTCGGCGCCCTGTGCGCCGCCGAGGTGATCAGCCATTTCGGCGCCCGCCCGCAGGTCGATCTGAAGCAGCTCGCGGCGGAGTCTGTTGGCTGACGATCTGCCCATCCACGCCGTTTTGCCCGATCTGCTCGCCGCGTTGCGCGAGCGATCGGCGGCGGTGCTGGTCGCGCCGCCCGGCGCGGGCAAGACCACCGCGGTCGCCCCGGCGCTGATCGCGGAAGACTGGTGCACGGGCGAGGTGCTGCTGCTCTCGCCCCGCCGCCTTGCCGCGCGCGCCGCGGCCGAGCGGATGGCGGCACTCGCCGGGGAGCCGGTCGGGCGCACCTTCGGCTATGCGACGCGGCTCGACAGCAAGCGTTCGGCGCAGACCCGCGTGACGGTGGTGACCGAGGGGATTTTCGTCGCGCGGATCCAGAACGACCCCGAACTTGCCGGCGTTTCCGCGGTGCTGTTCTACGAAGTGCATGAGCGCAGTCTCGACGGCGATTTCGGGCTGGCGCTGGCGATCGATGCGCAGGCGGGATTGCGCCCCGACCTGAGGTTGCTGGCGATGTCCGCGACGCTCGACGGCGCGCGCTTCGCGCGGCTGCTCGGCGCGGCGCCGGTGATCGAGAGCGAGGGGCGGAGCTGGCCGCTCGAATTGCGCTATCTCGGCCGCGGCGGTGAAACGCGGATCGAGGATGCGATGGCCGGCGCGGTGCGGCAGGCGTTGCGCGAGACGCAGGACGGCGTGCTCGCTTTCCTCCCCGGCGTCGCCGAGATCGAGCGCACCGCCGAGCGGCTCGACGGCATCCCCGGCGTGATACTCCACAAGCTCCACGGCAGCCTCGACCCTGCTGCGCAACGCGCCGCGATCCGCCCCGAGCCGGATGGCGCCCGCAAATTGGTGCTCGCCACCTCGATCGCCGAGACCAGCCTGACGCTCGACGGGATCGGGGTGGTGATCGATTCGGGGCTGGCGCGGCGCCCGCGCTACGATCGCGCGGCAGGGATGACGCGGCTCGTCACCGAGCGCGCCAGTCAGGCCGCGGTGACGCAGCGCGCCGGCCGCGCCGCGCGGCAGCGGCCCGGCGTCGCCTATCGCTTATGGGAGGAAGCGGCGACCGCCGGGCTGCCGC
>JAFKLV010000586.1 GCA_017304125.1 Sphingomonadales bacterium | reverse complement strand
AGCCGCGCACCATGGTCAAAGCCGCGCCGGTCGGGTCAGCAAGCGCAGCCATTGAATCGACACTGCCACCGTCCAGCGCGCCATAAGCGGTGCCGCCGAGGATCGCGAGGCCCGCACTGGTCCCCCCGATCGGCCGCCCCTTTCGAACGTGCGCATCAAGCGCCCGTGCAACCGGCGTGTCTTTCCAGAAGCGCACATAGCGCGCCTGATCGCCGCCGGCGATGAAGATGCCATCGGCGCGCGCGATCGTCGCCAGCACCCGCGGATCGCTGGCCGCCTTCCGATCGGTGAATACCAGAGTTTCGACCGAAGCGATCCCGCCGATGTCGCGGAACATCTCCTCGCCGGCGTCGCCGGCACCGGAGGCGCGGAGCACCACGATATGGCCGCTGCCCGCCTTGGTGAAAAACCAGCGAAATGCCTCCTGGCTCCATTCACCGCCGCCCATCAGCATCAGCCCGGCGCTGGTCTTCGCGTGAGGCGACGCAGCGACATTGCCGATCGAATAATAGCTGTAGCCCGCGGCGGGAGCGGCAGCGGCCGGCGCTGACATGCTTGCGGCGGCGAATCCCAGCAAAGGCATAAAAAACGACAGTTGCACTCTTCTCATTTCGAATTAATCTCCGACGCAAAATATCGCATGCCAGCCGCAAAATGGAACATTGATGTTACAGTTTGCACAAAGCAAGCACCATTATGTCAATGGCTAAATGCCGGGGGGACCAGAATGCAGCTGTCGAAATTCACCGCCGTCGCGCTAAGCGGCGCGAGCCTGCTCAGCACCGCCACCGCGGCGCTCGCGCAAACGGGGGCCGACAATGCGGACCAGGCCAATGACGTCGTCGTGCTGGGATCGCGCATTCCGCGCGTCCAGCAGGAGGGGCCGGCGCCGGTCACCGTCGTCACCGCCGACGACATTGCCAAAGGCGGCTTCCAGAGCGTGCCCGACGTGCTGCGATCGCTCTCGCAGAATGGCGGCGAAACCCAGGGGCAGCAAAGCGCGTCCGGCGCCTCTTTCACCCCCGGCGCGCAACAGGTCGATCTGCGCGGCCTTGGCCCGAACCACACACTGGTGCTCGTTAACGGCCGGCGCATCGCGGACTTCCCGTTGCCGTTCCAGGGCAACAGCAACTTCACCGATATCTCGAACATTCCCGTCGGGCTGATCGACCGGATCGAAGTGTTGAGCGGCAGCGCGTCGGCGATCTACGGATCGGACGCGGTGGCCGGCGTCATCAACTTCCAGCTGAAATCGAAGATGGACGGGACCCAGCTCGATTTCCGCTACGGCAACACCCAGCACGGCGGTGGCGCCTCCTATCGCCTGACCGGCGTGACCGGATGGGATACGGGCGCGTTCCACGGCGTGCTCGGCATCGAGCTCCAGGAACAGCGGCCGCTGTGGCAATATCAGCGCGCGCGTCAGGATTCGACCGCAGACAATCCGACCACGGCGACCCCGCTGGCGCGGCGCACCTTTCTGCGGACCGACGAATATGGCGGCTATATCAACCCCGGTCAGGCGACCTGCGACAAGCTCTCCAATTTGAATCGCGGATCGACCTATTATGCCTCGCGCCGCAATTATGACACGATCGACGGCCCCGGCTATTTCTGCGGAAGCGACAAATCGGTCGCCTATGGCACGATGATTTCCGAGCGGAAATCGCTCAGCGCCTATAGCACACTCGGCTATTCGCTGGGCGAAAAGACCGAGCTGTTCGCCGACATCCAGTTCAGCTATTCGAAACTCAAGCTCTTCCGCGACGTCCTGAGCTGGTATTATGTATCACCCGACGGCAATGAGGAAGGAACCTTCTTCAATACGCGCCTTTCGCCCGATGCCACCTATAGCGGCGCGCAGCTCGACAATTGGACCCGCCAGTTCACGCCCGAAGAAATGGGTGGCTTCGGCCCCGGCTTCACCCGCAACAATTCGCTGGCATTCAACATCACGCCCGGCATCAAGGGATCGTTCGGCGCCGATGACAAATGGCGCTATGAAGTGTCGTTCAACCACGCCGAATATCGCTCGAAGATGTGGTTCCCGCGTGTCGTGATCGACAAGGCGAACGCCTTCTTCCTTGGCCAGCAGCAGGGCGTCGACGACGCGAGCGGCTATCCGATCTTCAACGCCGATCCGGCGCGGCTCTATACCCCGCTGACCCCGGCCCAATATGCCTCGATCACGCAGGACGCAGTTTATCGCCCGAAATCGTGGGTCAATAATTTTTCCGCGACGGTGAACACCACCCGCTTGTTCAGCCTGCCGGCCGGGCCGGTCGGGTTCGCCGCAGTGCTCGAGGCGGGGAACCAGGGCTTCAACCTCCACCCCGATCCGCTGGCGCTGACCAATTATTATGTCGGGCTGGTCGATTCCAACGGCGAAGGCACGCGGCGTCACTGGGGCGCGGGCGCCGAATTCCGCATCCCGATCCTCTCGTTCCTGAACGTCAGTGCCGCCGGCCGCTATGACCGCTATAATTCCGACGGAGTCGGCTATGGGCGCTTCACCTATAATTTCGGCGGGGAACTCCGGCCGACCTCGCGCCTGCTGCTGCGCAGCGCCTATGGCACCGGATTCCGCGCGCCGGATCTCAATTATGTCTTCCGCGGCCCGGGCAACACCCATCCTTCAGCGACCGATTATTATCTGTGCCGCACCGAGGAAGCCGGGACGCCGATCGGCGATTGTACTTATGCCGACGCAGGGATCATCGCCTATAAGACCGGCAACCGGCAGTTGCGCCCCGAAACCTCGACCTCGCTCAACGGCGGCTTCGTGTGGCAGCCGTGGCGCGGTTTCGACCTCTCGGTCGATTATTTCCGGGTGAAGATGAAAAACCAGGTGCTGGACATCAACATCGACAGCGTGCTCCGGGCCGAGGCCGATTGCCGCACCGGTGGCCTGAACCCGACCTCGCCCACCTGCATCGACGCGCTGGCGCGTGTACAACGCTATACCAGCGGGGCGCTTGCCGGGCAGATCCAGGGCGTTCGCGTCAATCCGATCAACATCGCCGAGGAGACGACCGACGGCATCGATATTGCCGCGCACATGAAAGTGCCGACCGCCGGCATCGGCGAATTCGCGCTATCGGTCGGCTATACCTATGTCTTCAATCATACGATCCGCCAATATCCCGGCGATCCGATCATCGACAAACTGCGCTATGACAGCAATTATGATATCCCGCGCGAAAAGGGCACGGCGAGCCTGACATGGACGCTCGATCGCTTCTCCACCACGCTCACCGGCCAACGGCTCGGCAAGCTGCCCAATTATGACCAGGACGCCTATATCAAGGCGAGCTATCTCTTCAATCTGACCGCGCGCTATGACATCACCGACCGGTTCCGCGTCACCGGCACGATCAACAATCTGTTCGATCAGGCGCCGATCAAGGACCGGACCTATGGCGCCTATCCCTATTACGACATCTCGTGGTTCGATGGCGTGGGCCGCAGCTTCTAT
>JAFKLV010000585.1 GCA_017304125.1 Sphingomonadales bacterium | reverse complement strand
AACGCCTCGACCATCATGCCCTCCTTGCCCCCGAAGGGAGGGCACGGGTATGGCGAAAAGCAATGGACGAGCAAGGGGTAATGGGGGCCGCCCCGTCGGGCGAGGCAATCGAGGCGCATGCGCGCCGCGTGATCGCGCGCCTGCCGGCCGAATTTCGCGCGCATCTCGGCGATATCGTGCTGATCGTCGAGGAATTCGCCGATGACGAAACGCTCGCCGCGTTGGGCATCGATCATCCGCTCGATCTCACCGGCCTGTATCACGGCCGCCCGATCGGCGAGAAGTCGGTGTTCGATTCCGGCGCCCTGCCCGATCGCATCCACCTCTATCGTCAGGCGATCCTGGCCGAATGGTGCGAGACCGGGGTGCGGCTCGACGATCTCGTCGCGCATGTCACGATCCACGAGATCGGCCACCATTTCGGCCTGAGCGACGACGATATGCACGCGCTGGAAGACGCGGTGACCGATTGAGCGCGCGGCTGGCGTTCGACGCGGTGGCCTGCGCGCGGCGCGGGCGAATGTTGTTCGAACAATTGTCGTTCACACTCGACGCAGGCGAGGCGTTGCTCGTCAGCGGCGCCAATGGTGCGGGCAAATCGAGCCTGATCCGCGTTGCCGCCGGGCTGCTCGCGCCAGTCGCGGGGCATGTCAGGACCGCAGGGCAATGCGCGCTGCTCGCCGAAGCCGCGGCGTTCGATGCCGAGCGCGTGGTCGCGGCGGCACTCGGCTTCTGGGCGCGGCTCGATGCGCGGCCGGCGCCTGATGCGCGGGTCGCCGCCGCGCTCGATGCGCTCGATCTTGCCGCGCTCGCCGATGTGCCGGTGCGGTTGCTGTCCACCGGGCAGCGCCGCCGCGTCGGGCTGGCGCGGGTGCTGGCGAGCGAGGCGGAGATCTGGCTGCTCGACGAACCGGCCAACGGCCTCGACACCGCCGCAGTGGCGCGGCTCGAAACGCTGATCGCGGCGCATCGCGCGCGCGGCGGCATCGCGCTCGTCGCGACCCATCAGCCGCTGGCGCTGGCCGGCGCGCAGGAGATCAGGCTGTGATCGCGCTGATCCTGCGCGATATGCGGCGCGCTTATGCCTCGGGCGGCGCGACGCTGATCGTTGCCTTCTTCCTGCTCGTCGCGATCCTGTTCCCGTTCGCGATCGGCCCCGACCAGAAATTGCTGATGCGGATCGGCGGCGGGGTGATCTGGGCGGCGGCACTGCTCGCCGCGCTGCTGCCGGTCGAGCGGCTGGTCGCGCCCGATCTCGATTCGGGGATGCTCGATCAATTCGCCGTGCGCGGGCTGTCGATGGCGGGGGTCGCGGCGGCGAAGATCGCCGCGCACTGGCTCGCCTTCGCCCCGCCGCTGATGGCGGCGACGATCGCCGCCGCCGGGCTGCTCGATCTGTCGGCACGGACGCTCCTGACGGTCGAGATCGGGCTGCTGCTCGGCACGCCGGGGCTCGCCGCGCTGGCCGTGGCGACCGGCGCGCTGGTCGCGGGGCTGCGCGGCGCGGGGGCGATCGCCGGGCTGGTCATGCTGCCGCTCGCGATCCCGTTGCTCATCTTCGGCGCCGGGGCGATCGAGGGCGGCGGGGTCGGCGGGCTCAAATTGCTCGCCGCGACCAGCCTGCTGATCGTCGCCGGCGCGCCGTTCGTCGCCGCGGCGGCGATCCGCGCCGGGATGGAATGAGCGCGCCTGTCGCTGAGCGCATTCGGTAAAGCCATGTAACAAAATTTTCCAAACCGCGTGCGAGCGCCTATCTTGGTCGGCGATGGCCGATCCTCCCCCGCCCGGCACGCGCCTTTATCGCCACCGTCTGCCGACGCGGCTGTGGCATTGGCTCAATGCGGTCGCGATCTTCATCCTGATCGGCAGCGGGCTGGGCATCTCCAACGCGCATCCGCGGCTCTATTGGGGGCAGTTCGGCGCCAATTTCGACCACGCCTGGGCGCAATTGCCGCGCTTCCCGGCATGGCTGACGATCCCCGCCAATTATAATCTCGCGCTGTCGCGCCGCTGGCATATGTTCTTCGCGCTGGTGCTGATCTTCGGGCTGCTCGCCTATCTGATCGTCAGCCTGCTCAACCGCCATTTCCAGCGCGACCTGCGCCCGCGCGCCGCCGATCTCAAGCCACGCCATTTGTGGGCGGATATCACCGCCCACCTCGCCTTCCAGTTCCACGATCCGGCGCAGCCCGCGGCGTATAATATCCTGCAGAAGCTCGCTTATATCGTGGTGATCGGCGTGCTGCTGCCGCTCGTCATCCTGACCGGGCTGACGCTGTCGCCGGGGATGAACGCGGCGTGGCCGTGGCTGATCGACCTGTTCGGCGGGCGGCAATCGGCGCGATCGCTGCATTTCATCGCGATGGCGGGGATATCGGCGTTCATCGTGATCCATCTGACGCTGGTGATCCTGTCCGGCGCGTGGAACGGGGTGCGATCGATGCTGACCGGCTGGTGGCGGGTGCCGCAATGAGCGCGCTGATCTCCCGCCGCAGCCTGATCGTCGGCGCGCCTGCGCTGCTCGCCGGTTGCGATCAGGTGGCGCGCAACCCCACCGCCCGCGCGATCCTGTTCAAAGGCGAGGACATGCATCGCGGCATCCAGCGCGCGCTGATGAACCGTGATGCGCTGGCGCGCGAATTCAGCCCCGACCAGCGCTCGCCGATCTTCCGCTCGAACGGCACGCGCAATCCGGGGACACCGGAATATAGCGCGCTCGTCGCGGGGAATTTCGCCGACTGGCGACTGCAGGTCGGCGGGCTGGTCTCACGCCCGCTGGCGCTGGGCCTCACCGATCTCGCGCACCTGCCCAATCGCGCGCAAATCACCCGCCACGATTGCGTCGAGGGGTGGAGCGCGATCGCCAAATGGCAGGGGCCGACGCTCGGCTCGGTGCTCAAGGCCGCCGGGCTGCGCGATGCGGCGCGCTATATCGTCTTCACCTGCGCCGATCTTTTCGGCGGCCAGCATTATTATGAATCGATCGACCTGTTCGATGCCTTCCACCCGCAGACGATCCTCGCCTGGGCGCTCAATGACCGGATGCTGCCGATCGCCAATGGCGCGCCGTGCCGCCTCCGGGTCGAACGCCAGCTCGGCTACAAACATGCCAAATATCTGATGCGCGTGGACGCGGTCGCCAGCCTCGCCGGCATCGGCAAGGGGCACGGCGGCTATTGGGAGGATAATGTCGATTACGATTGGTATGCCGGAATCTAACCCACAGGATACAAAGTCTCGCCCCGGCGTTGCCCGAAGCGAATTTGCCTCTTAGGCTCAGCCTCTATGTCTCTTATCGACCTGTTCCTTTCGCGCGCGGTGAAGCGCGGCCGCCTCACTCTCCTCCGCCCCGATACCCAGCCGGCGAGCTTCGGCACCCCCGAACCGGGCTTTCCCGAGGTGACGATCCGCTTCGCCGACAAGCGCGTCGCGCTGGCGATTGCGCGCAACCCGGCGCTCGGCGCGGGCGAATGCTATATGAACG
>JAFKLV010000584.1 GCA_017304125.1 Sphingomonadales bacterium | reverse complement strand
GCATCGAGCCGTGCGCGCCGACCCCGTTGAAGGTGATCAGGATCTTGTCCGAGGCGGAGGTGACCACCCCGTCCTTCACGATCACCTGCCCGAGCGGCATCGGCCCGACATGCGCGGCAAAGCCATAATCGGGCTTGGGCCAGCGCTTGAACAATCCGTCGGCCATCATCGCCTTGGCGCCGCCGACATTTTCCTCGCTCGGCTGGCCGATGAACATCAGCGTACCGTGCCACTGGTCCTTCATCGCGACCAGCGCCGCCGCGGCGCCGACCCACCACGCCATATGGCTGTCATGCCCGCAGGCGTGATCGACGAAGAAGGTCTTGCCGTTCATCTGCTGCTGCGCGCGGCTGGCATAAGGGAGGCCGGTTTTTTCCTCCATCGGCAGCGCGTCGAGCTCGGTGCGTACCAGCACGACCGGGCCCTCGCCCTTCTTGAGGATCGCGACGAGCCCGGTCTTGCCGACCCCTTCGGTGACCGTGAAGCCGAGCTTGCGCATCTCCGCGGCGAGCAGGCCCGCGGTGCGCGTCTCCTGGAAGCCAAGCTCGGGATGCTGGTGGAGGTCTTTGTAGAGCGCGTCGAGATGCGGATATTGCTTGTCAAGCGACGCATCGATCCGCGCCTTGGCGGCGGCGACGTCGAAGCTGACCGGCACGTTCGGGATCGCGGCGGGTGGCGTGCCCTCGGGGATCGCGGGGGTGATCTGCGCCAGCGCCGGCGCACCGGCCAGAGCGGTGAGGGCAGTGGCGAGCGTCAGCCAGGTCTTGCGCATCGGATTTCTCTCCCTTTGCCCGGTCCTTAGGATCCAAAGAGGGTCAGGACAATGCCGCCCGATCGCCCAGCGCGAGCAGCGCGAAGCTCGCCAGCCAATGCTCGCCCATATAATCGCCCGCCACCGCGTCGAGCGACGCGGCGAGGTGGCGATCGGCGGCGGCGTGCAACGTCGCCTGCGTGTCGGGCGCGTCGATCGCCGCGGCGAGCAGGCGGAATGCCCAGGCGCGGCTGAGATTGAGCCCGTCGAGATGCGCGATCTTGCCGTCGCTGCGGTCGCTGACCGTCGCCGGGGTGAACAGCGCGGCCGGCTCCTGCGTCGCCAGCCGCGGCAGGAAGGCCGCCAGCCATTCGCCAAAGGCGGCGCGTGGCACCAATGTGGCCATCGCGGCGGCTTCCATCAGGATCGGCGAGAGGAAATCCTCGCCGCTCGGTTCCCATGCCTGCGCATCGCCGTCGCGGCCGAACCAGTCGTGCGCGCGCTGGGCGAACAAAGCGTGGAGCGCGATGTCGCCGCGCGTCTCGGCATAGCGCGCCGCCAGCACCAAAGCGAAAGCGGTATTGGCATGCTGGCCCGCGCGCACCGGATAGGTGAGCAACGGCAGGAAATCGCGGAAGCGCGCGACGAAGGCGTCGGCCAGCGGGCGCAGCGTCTCGGCGTGGGGCGACCCGGCCTGCGCCAGCTCCGCCGTGAGCATCAGCAGCCACGCCCAGCCATAGGGCCGTTCGAACCCGCGCGCCGACGGGCGATCGAGATAGGCGCGCTCGGCCTCCACCTTGGCCGGGGTGAAGGCGTCCGCGAACAAGGCGTCGATCGCCGGCGCCTCGGCAAGATCGGGGAACAGGCGCCGGACGCGCGCGAGCAGCCAATAGCCGTGGACGCAGCTGTGCCAGTCGAAGCTGCCGTAGAAGATCGGGTGGACGATGCGCGGGATGTACGCATCGTCGTCGCCGGTCATCACATGATCGGCCTTGTGGGGATATTCGCGGGTGACATGGCCCAGCGCGATGCGCGCGAAACGGGCGGCGTGGTCGGCGGTGAGATCGTAGGTCATCGGGGGCTCCCGGGGAGGACGAAGATTGCCATGATCGCGATATTCACCGCGAGCAGGATCAATGCGGTGGGGATTTGCGCGCGGATCACCGCGTGACGATCCCTGAGTTCGAGCGCGGCGACGGGCACGATGTTGAAATTGGCCGCCATCGGGGTCATCAGCGTCCCGCAAAAGCCCGAGAGCATGCCCAGCGCGGCGACCGGCGCGGGGTTGCCGCCGAAATGGTGGATCAGGATCGGCAGGCCGATCCCCGCGGTCATGATCGGGAAAGCGGCGAAGGCATTGCCCATCACGATCGTGAACAGCGCCATGCCGAGGCAATAAGCGAGCACCGCGGCGAACGGGATATCGAGCGGCAGGATATTGGTCGCGCCGGCGGCGATCCACTGCCCGACATTGGCGACGGCGAAGATCCCGCCGAGCGCGGCGAGCATCTGTGGCAGGATCATCGTCCAGCCGATCGCGTCGGTCAGCCGGCGCGCCTCGGCGGCGGGCGCGCTGCGCGGCGCAGCGGTGAGCCACGTCGCCAGCACGAGCGCGACGATCGCGCCGGCCGCCAGCGAGACGAGAGTCACCTGCTTGGGATCGATCAGCGCGACGCCGGCGAGCGTGCCATCGGGGAGCAGCAAGGTGCCGGCGAGCGTCACCACCGGGATGCACAAGGCCGGCAGGAACAGCCGTGAGCCGAGCCGTTTGGCGCTCGTCGCGCGTTCCGCGGCGCTGGTGGTGCGGACCGCGGCGGGGCGCAGCCCGGTGGAGGCGAGCGCGACCATCGCCAGCACGATCACCCCGTTCGCCACATCGGGCAGCCACGGCCCGGCGATCAGGCTCGCTGCGAACAACGCCCAGAAAGCCGCGCTGCGCCACCAGTCGCGCGTCTCGCGATGCAGCGCATGATGCACCGCGACCGCGGCGGGGAGCAGCCCGGAGACCACGCCGAGCGCGTCGAGCCCGATCATTGCCCGCGCGCCTTCAGCCGGCGGTCGAGCAGCAGCAGCCGCGTGCCGTGGACGAGGAAGGCGGCGATCGCGGTCGGGATCGCCCACACCGCGACATGCAGCGGCGCGACGGTGATGCCATTCTGCTCCAGCACCGCGCGGATCAGCAGGATCGAGCCGATCGCGATGAACACGTCCTCGCCGAAAAACAGCCCGATATTGTCGACCGCCGCGGCATTGGCGCGGATCGTGTCGCGTGTATCGGGGTCGAGCGAGGCCGGGTCGCCCTGTTCGGCCGCGCCCTCGGCCATCGGCGCGACGATCGGGCGGACCATCTGGACATGCCCGCCGAGCGAGGTCAGCCCGAGCGCAGCGGTTATCTGGCGCAGCGCGAGATAGCCGAGCAGCACCCGCCCGGTGGTCGCGCCGCGCAGCCGCTGCACCAGCCCGCGCGCATGATCGCGCAAGCCGGCGCGCTCGAGCAGCCCGATCGTCGGCAGCGCGAGCCACGCGACGGCGAGGAAGCGGCCGTCGACGAACGCCTTGCCGATCATCCCGATCACCTCGATCGGCCCGTGCCCCGCCGCCAGCGCGCTGGCGAAGCCGGCGATCGTCACCACCAGCAGCGGGTTGATGCCCAGCGCGAAGCCGATGACGATGATGACGATCCCCGACAGGACCAGCATCGCGGCGGCGCCTTAAAGGGTCGCGGCGGCGCGCGCCGCCTG
>JAFKLV010000583.1 GCA_017304125.1 Sphingomonadales bacterium | reverse complement strand
TGACCGTCATCACCGGCGACGCGGTCGCCATGCCGCTGCCGGCTTCCGACATCATCTACGTCAACGCATCGGTCGCCGCCCCACCGGTGTCCTGGCTAGGCGCGCTGAGGCCCGGCGGCCGCCTGATCTTCCCCTGGCGCCCGGCCGAACCGGTCGCCCTGGCCGTGATGGTGACGCGCACCGAAAGAGGTCTCGTCTGCGATCCCTTCATGCGGTCGTGGTTCATCGCCTGCGCCGGAGCCTCCATAGCCAGTTCCCCGGCGAAGATCCCGACCTATGCCCAGGCCATACGCAGCCGCTCCGTCTGGCTGAGGCAGGACCGGCGGCCGGATCGTACCGCCACCGCCATCCTCGGCGATGTCTGGTTTTCGTCGCGGCCGCCTTGAGCCGTGCAGACGACGGGAAGATCCGCCCTCAGGCCGCCTGCCGATGGCGTGACAGACCCTCGCGGATCTGCGCGGCGAATGCCTGCGCGGCCGGAGCGATGGCATGTCTCGGCAGATGCAGGTTGACCGAGAAGTTCGGCAGCGCGGGAAGACCGGCATCGAATGACAATATGTCGAGATCGCCGGGCACGGTCGAGGCGCATATCGCCGACGATTCGGCCACCGCACACGCCCGCCGCCTCACCTATTGGCGCGGTGTGCTGGCACAGCTCGATACGATCGACCCCAAGACGCTCTCGCCGGAGACGGTGACCGACTGGCAGGTCTATCGCGCGCAAATCGCCAGCCAGATCGACGACGAGACGTTCCGTGAGTTCGAAAAGCCGGTCAACGGCGACAGCGCCTTCTGGTCGGACCTTCAAGGCGTGGCGCGCGGCAATTTCGCCAATGGCGAGCGCGACTATCGCAGCTATCTGTCGTGGCTCGGCGACATCCCGCGCTTCTTCACGCAAGAGACCGACAATATGAAGGCCGGGCTCGCGCGCGGCTTCACCGCGCCGGCGGTGGTGATGCAGGGGCGCGAAAAGGGCGTGGCGGAAATCGCCGACGCGACCGATCCGACCAAGGTTTCCTATTACGAGCCCTTCACCAAATTGCCCGCCGGGATGCCCGCTGCGACGCAGGAGGAATTGCGCGCCGCAGCGCGCAAGGTGATCGCCGATCAGGTGATCCCGGCGCATCGGCAGCTTTTGGCCTTCCTGCGCCAGAGCTATTTCCCCGGACTGACCAAAGCGCTCGGTGCGGACAAATATCCCGACGGCCTCGCTTATTACCAAAGCCGCATCCGCGTTTACACGACGACCGACATGACCCCGGACGCGATCCACCAGCTCGGGCTGGCCGAAGTCGCCAAGATCCGCGCCGAGATGGAAAAGGCCAAGGCCGACGCCGGGTTCAAGGGCGATCTCCCCGCCTTCCTCACCTTCATCCGCACCGATCCGCAATTCCACCCGACCACCGGGGATCAGTTGCTCAAGGAGGCGGCGTGGCATGCCAAGCGCTTCGACGGGATGGCGTCTAAATGGTTCGGCCGGCTGCCGCGCCAGCGCTTCGCGATCATCGAGGTGCCGCCGCAGATCGCGCCTTATTACACCTCCGGGCGCGGCGGGCCGGGGGTCTATCTGGTCAACACCTATGACCCGCAATCGCGCTCGTTGCCGCAGCTTCCTGCGCTGACGCTCCACGAAAGCGCGCCGGGCCACGCCTTCCAGATGCCGCTGGCGGCGGAGAACAAGGCGCTCAAGCCGTTCCGCCGCAACAGCTACATCTCGGCCTTCGGCGAAGGCTGGGCGCTCTATTGCGAGCGGCTGGGTGACGAGATGGGCTTTTATCGCACGCCCTATGAGCGGTTCGGGATGCTCTCCTACCAGATGTGGCGCGCGGCGCGGCTGGTGGTCGATACCGGCATCCACACCAAGGGCTGGACGCGCGAACAGGCGCAGCAATTCCTGCGCGACAATACCGCCTTGCCCGAACGCGAAATCGTTTCCGAGGTCGATCGCTATATCGGCTGGCCGGGGCAGGCCTTGTCCTATTACATCGGCGAGCTGACGATCCAGAAGCTGCGCGCCAAGGCGGAAAAGACGCTGGGGCCGAAATTCGACATCCGGCATTTCCACGATACCGTCCTGTCACTCGGCTCGGTCCCGCTGCCGGTGCTCGAGGCGCGGGTCGACCGCTTCATCACCGAAGGCGGGCCCTCGCCCTACCCTGAGGATTGACCCCCGGCCGGTCCCCCTTCCCGTCGTCATCCCCGCGAAGGCGGGGATCCATTCTGGCTGGTGGAGCGGCTCTTTCCCCGATCTGCGTGAATGGATTCCTGCCTTCGCGGGAATGACGGCAGGTAGTTAAGGATACGCCAGCCCGGCCAGATCCCCCGGCCGGTTGATATTGGCGATCGGCGCCGCCGCAACCGCCACCGCCGCGATCGCCGCGCACCACGCGCGCATCGAGCGATCCGGGTCATCGCGCAACCGTTGCTCCAGCGCATCGCCAAGCGCCACCGGCCAGCGCCCGATGATCGGCGTATCCGCCACGAACGCCGCCCCCGACGCAGCGATAAGCTCCGCCAACACATCCGCCGGCACGAACGGGGTATCACACCCGATCGTCAGTACCGTCTCGAACCCGCGCGAGCCCGCATAGCGCAACGCCCCGCAAATCCCCCCGAGCGGCCCGAGCCCTGGCGCCGGGCAATCCGCGATCCCCCCCGCCCCCGACAGCGCAACCTCGGCCACGAACGGCGCGAGCGTCGCGCGCGCATGATCCGCCAGCGCCACGCCGCCCAGCAGCGCGCGCGCCTTGTCGCTGCCGAAGCGGCGCGATTCGCCCCCGGCGAGCACCACGCCAAGCAACCTCACGCCTCTACCTCGAGCATCGCATCGGGCCGCGCGAGCACGATCAGCTTGAGCCCGCAGTCCCGCGCCCGCGCGATCGCCAGGCTGGTGGGGGCAGAGATCGTCACCAATTGCGGGCATTGCGCCAGCGCGGCTTTCTCGACCAGTTCGTAGGAGCAGCGCGAACTGAGCAGCGCAAAGCCCCCGTCCCACTCCGCGCCCGCCCGCAGCATCGCCCCGATCAATTTGTCGAAGGCATTGTGCCGCCCGACATCCTCGCGCACTGCCAGCAACGTCCCGTCGGCAGCCACCCGCGCCGCGGCATGCACCGCCCCGGTCGCGCGGTTGAGCGGCTGATGCGCACGCAGCGCGGCGAGCGCGGCGAAGATCGCCTCCTCGGTCGCGCGCGGCGTGGCGGTCACCGGGGACAGCGGACGGATCGCCTGCGCCAGATTCTCGATCCCGCACAAGCCGCACGAGGATTCGGACACACGATGCCGCGCGCGTTCGACCACCCGCTCGGCGCAGTCCGCCGCCAGCGTGACGCGCAGCAGGTCGCCCTCGTCGCGCGGGTGATGATCGATCTCGATCACCTGATCGGCGCGCGTCACCAGCCGCTCGGCAAAGGCAAATCCGGTGGCGAAATCGTCGAGATCGCCCGGCGTCGCCATCATCACCGCATAGCCGATGCCGTTGAATTCAATCGCCACCGGCCGCTCGACCGCCACC
>JAFKLV010000582.1 GCA_017304125.1 Sphingomonadales bacterium | reverse complement strand
CATATCGTCATACGTTCGGGGCAGACGGCGGCCCCGCGCCGGAAGGCTCGACGACGATCCTGATGTCGCGCGACAACGCCTATCTGAAGGAGTTCGAAGGTCGCGGGAAATGATCCTCAACGGGCGGGCGCAAAACCCGCCCACCTGTCGGATCATTCATATTCAATCGTCGTTCATCGACCAAAGGCCATTGAAACACGCCCGACTGATGCCGGGTGATTGAGAGGAATATGAAGACCGTGCGCTACGCTTACGCCCTTACTGGCGCCCTCCTCCTCGGCGGCACCGCCGCCTCGGTGATGCTGCAACGCCCCGCCATCGCCCAGCAGGCGCAGAATGAGCCCGGCTCGATCTCCGCGGCCGCCCCGCGCGGCGCGCCGATGAGCTTCGCCGACATGGTGGCCCGGTTGCAGCCGGCAGTGGTCAACATTTCCACCGATCAGAAAGTGACGGTGCAGCAGCCGGCCAATCCGTTCGCCGGCACCCCGTTCGGCGATCTGTTCGGCCAGTTCGGCGGCGGTGGTGGGCGCGGCGGCGCCCCGGTGACGCGTGAGGCGCAGTCGCTCGGCTCGGGCTTCATCATCTCGCCCGACGGCTATATCGTCACCAACAACCACGTCGTCGCCGCCGGGATGCGCGGCGCGGTGGTCACCTCGATCCGCGTGACGCTGCCGGATCGCAAGGAATATGTCGCCAAGCTGGTCGGCCGCGATGCCGCGTCCGACCTTGCGGTGCTCAAGATCAGCGCCCCCGGCCCGCTGCCTTATGTGCGCTGGGGCGATTCGGCGCATGCGCGGGTCGGCGACTGGGTGATCGCGATCGGCAATCCGTTCGGCCTCGGCGGCACCGTGACCGCGGGGATCATCTCCGCCGTCCACCGCGTCACCGGGCAGGGCGGCGCCAACGACCGCTTCATCCAGACCGACGCGTCGATCAACCAGGGCAATTCCGGCGGCCCGATGTTCGACATGAACGGCAATGTGATCGGCATCAATTCGCAGATCTTCTCGCAGTCGGGCGGCAATATCGGCATCGGCTTCGCCATTCCGGCCGAAGAAGCGCGCCCGATCGTCGACACGCTGATGAAGGGCGGCACGGTCAAGCGCGGCTATCTCGGCGTCGGCATCCAGCCGGTGACCGACGATATCGCCGCCGCGCTCGGGCTGCCGAAGAATGCGGGCGAGATCATCGGCCGCGTCGAGCCGGGCGGCCCCGCGGCCAAGGCCGGGCTGCGCGCCGGCGACGTGGTGACCAAGGTCAATGGCACCGCCGTCACCCCGGACACCACGCTCTCCTATATGATCGCCAATGTCGAACCGGGCGCGACCGCGCGGCTCGACATCATCCGCGACGGCAAGCCGACCACCGCCAATGTCACCGTCGCGACGCGTCCATCGGAGGATCAGCTGGCCGCCACCACCGGCAGCAGCGACGATTTCTCCGCCGACGATGACGACGATCAGTCGGGCCAGCAGCAGGCCGCGCCGGCCAATGCGATCGGCCTGACCGTCCAGCCGCTCACCGCGACGATCGCGCGGCAGATCGGGGTCGATTCGACGGTGCAGGGTGTCGTCATCAGCCAGGTCGATCAGTCGAGCGATGCGGGGCAGAAGCTGCGCCGCGGCGACGTCATTTCGGCGATCAACGGCACCCCGGTGCGCAGCGCCGCCGATCTGGCGCGCGGCGTGCAGGCCGCGAAATCGGCCGGGCGGCCGCAGGTGCTGCTGATGGTGGTGCGCGGGCGCAACCCCGGCGCCTTCGTACCGGTCAAGATCAAGTAATCCGGGTCGCAATCGGATGAAGGGCGTCGCGCGAACATCTCGCGCGGCGCCCTTTTCTTTTGCGCGGGTGGCGAGCGACTCTGCGATTCCGTCACCCCGGCCTTGAGCCGCGGTGACGGGTGAGATTGTCGGGTGTCGAACGGCGCCACGCAACCGGCTTATATTTCGCGTTCGATGCTATAGGTTTCCCCAGCACGAGCTTTCCGGGAGTGATTATGAGCGACGGCATATTGATCGGCGCCGGCAGCGGCGGGGCGAACCCCCAGGTGCTGCAGCTGAAGCGCGCCAACCGCCACGGGCTGATCGCCGGCGCCACCGGCACCGGCAAGACGGTGACGATCCAGGGCATCATCGAGGGGCTGTCGGCGGAAGGCATTCCGTGCTTCGTCGCCGATGTGAAGGGCGACCTTTCCGGGCTCGCGATGGCCGGATCGCCGCAATCCAAGACGCATGAGGCGTTCGCCCAGCGCGCCGCCGATATCGGGCTCACCGACTGGCATTATGCCGATACCCCGGTGCAATTCTGGGATCTCTACGGCGAGCAGGGCCACCCGATCCGCACCACGATCAGCGAGATGGGGCCGCTGCTGCTCGCGCGGCTGATGGACCTCAACGAGGTGCAGGAAGGCGTGCTGACGATCACCTTCCACGTCGCCGACAAGGAAGGGCTGCTGCTGCTCGACCTCGACGATCTGCAGTCGATGCTCGCCAATTGCGCCGAGCGCGCCGACGAGCTGACCAGCACCTACGGCAATGTCTCCAAGCAATCGGTCGGCGCGATCCAGCGCTCGTTGCTCCAGCTGCGGAGCCAGGGGGCCGAGCATTTCTTCGGCGAGCCGGCGCTGGATATGGACGATTTTCTGCGCACCGACGACAAGGGCCGCGGCATCGTCAACATCCTCGCCGCCGACAAATTGATGGCGAGCCCCAAGCTCTATTCGACCTTCCTGCTGTGGCTGATGAGCGAATTGTTCGAGCATCTCCCGGAGGTGGGCGATCCCGACAAGCCCAAGCTGTGCTTCTTCTTCGACGAGGCGCATCTGCTGTTCGACGAGGCGCCCAAGGCGCTGCTCGACAAGATCGAGCAGGTCGTGCGGCTGATCCGCTCGAAGGGCGTCGGGGTCTATTTCATCACGCAAAACCCGATCGACGTGCCCGACACCGTCGCGGGGCAACTCGGCAACCGCGTCCAGCACGCGCTGCGCGCCTTCACCCCGCGCGATCAGGCGGCGGTGAGATCGGCGGCGCAGACCTTCCGCGCCAACCCCGGGGTCGATGTCGCGACCGCGATCACCGAGTTGAAGGTCGGCGAGGCGCTGGTGTCGCTGCTCCAGCCCGACGGCGCGCCCTCCCCGGTCGAGCGCAGCCTGATTCGCCCGCCGTCGAGCCGGGTCGGCCCGATCACCCCGGCCGAGCGCAAATTGCTGGTCGAGACCGACGCGATCGGCGCGAAATACGACACATTGGTGAACCGCGAATCGGCGCAGGAGCTGCTCGCCGCCAAGACCGCGGAAGCCGCCGCGGCGGCCGCCGCCGCGCGCGCGCAGGACGATGCCGAGAAAGCCGCCGCGCTGCAGGCCAAGCAGGATGCGCAGGCGGCCAAGGACGCCGAACGCGCGCGCATCGCGGCCGATCGCGAGGCGGCCAATTAGCCGTGGAACAAGGCGATCACCTCCGCCACCCGCGCCGCAAGCTCGTCGATCGGGCGACAGGTGGCGAACGAGATCGGCAAGCAGGTGTTCGGCGGCAGCAGCCGCTCGTCATCCGGCG
>JAFKLV010000581.1 GCA_017304125.1 Sphingomonadales bacterium | reverse complement strand
CGGGCGATCTCTACATCTTCCTCCACCTGAAGCGCCACGCGATCTTCGAGCGCGAGGGCACCACCCTGTTCGCGCGCGCGCCGATCAGCTTCACCACCGCCGCGCTGGGCGGGATGCTCGCCATTCCGGGCCTCGACGGGCGGACGCACGAGCTGAAAATCCCCGCGGGCATCCAGTCCGGCAAGCAATTACGCCACCGCGGCGCGGGCATGCCGGTGCTGCAGGGCCGCGGGCACGGCGATCTCGTCATCCAGATCGACGTCGAGACGCCGACGCGGCTCTCGACGCGGCAGCGCGAATTGCTCGAAATGTTCCGCGAAACCGAAACCGGCGACGAATGCCCTGAAGCACAGGGCTTTTTCGCGCGGCTCAGGAGTGCGTTTGCGGGGGATGGATTGAGGCCCAAAGCCGGAGGTGCATCATGCGAATTTTGTTGCCAGCCGCGATCGCTATCGCCGTCATCGCCGCGCCCGGCGCGGCGCGGGACCGCAATGAGGTTCCCGAGGCTACGCCGGACGGCAAGGCGCAAAGCTGCGTGTCGATCACCTCGCTGCGCGAAAGCCTGGTGCGCAACGATCGCGTGATCGATTTCCGCATCTCGGGCGATCGCTATTATCGGGTGACCTTGCCGCAGAGCTGCCCCGGCCTCGGATCGGAGCGGCGCTTCGCTTATGCCACCTCGCTGAGCCAATTGTGCTCGACCGATATCATCACGGTTCTCTACCAGAATCCGCCGATGCGCGGGGCGAGTTGCGGGCTTGGCGAGTTCCAGCCGGTGAAGATCGCAAAAACCAAGTAATCAAGTCGACGAACCCTCTGGCCTTCGCGCGTCGCGGCTGCTAGGCGCGCCTGACCAGTGCACCCGTAGCTCAGCTGGATAGAGCGCTGCCCTCCGAAGGCAGAGGCCACAGGTTCGAATCCTGTCGGGTGCGCCATTCTTCTCAAAGACTTGGCGGAAGAAATTTGGAAACCTCGGCGTGCTGTCCGGGGTTATGCCCGGGTGACGCCGGTTTGAGCGGATATCACCGCGGCAAATGACAGGCGTCGGCTTTGAGGCAGGCGCCGATGCTCGTTCCGAGAGAAGCACAGCAACCAGCGTGGCTTAGGGCCGCGATCGCGATTGTCCCGGTGGTCGTCGCCTCGCTGCTGGGGCAATGGGCGACCTATCCCAATCTCGCCTCCTGGTATGCGGGGCTGGCCAAGCCGTCGTTCAATCCGCCGAACTGGATTTTCGGCCCTGTCTGGACCAGCCTCTACATATTGATGGCCTATGCGGTGTGGCGCATCCTGAAGGCTCCCGGCAGCACCGGGGAACGCCGGACGGCATTGACGTTGTTCTTCCTGCAGCTCGCGCTCAACGCCTTGTGGTCGTGGCTGTTTTTCGCATTGCACAGCCCGTTGGCGGGGTTGCTGGACATCGTGCCGCAATTTCTGCTGATCCTCGCGACGATCGGCTGGTTTCGTCGCCTCGATCCGCTGGCCGGGCTATGCCTGATCCCGCTCGCCGCCTGGGTTGCGTTCGCATCGGTGTTGAACGTCGCGATCTGGCGCCTCAACGGCTAGCGCAACCGACAAGCGCCTGATTTTGCTGGCGCGCCCACGGAAATGCGTGCGATCCTTCCCCTACCGACTCGGCATCCCGCACGGTCGGAAGGGGTGATGATGATGAGGCTGATTCTCGCCGCGTTAACGGCTACTGCTTTGCTATCCGCGCCGGCGTTCGCTGCGCCCTGCCGCGACGCCAAGGGCAAGTTCATCAAATGCGCGACCAAGCCCGCGCCGAAAACCACGCGGTGCAAGGACGCCAAGGGCAAATTCGCCAAGTGCGGTACGCCGGGCGCGCATCCGGCATAAGAACGGCATGACCGGTGGCGGCAACGCTGCCGGTCACCCGGCCGGGAGGTTCAGCCGAACCTCGAATATATGGTTCAATCGCCGAATAAGGCATTGAAATAACTGGCGTCCCCGAGAGGATTCGAACCTCCGACCTGCGGTTTAGGAAACCGTCGCTCTATCCTGCTGAGCTACGGGGACGTGGGGCTGCCCTATCCGCTGCCCCGTTTACGGTCAATTGAGCGTCTCGGGCGGCTGGACCGCGAATGGCAGCGGCGCGACCGGCACGCCCTCCTCCGCCAGCGCTTTCGCCTCGGCCGGGGTCGCCTGGCCGTGGATCGGCTCGTGATCGCGCTCGCCGAGATGCATCGAACGCGCTTCTTCCGCAAAGCCCTTGCCGACCCAGCGCGAGCCTTCGAGCGCCTTGGCCTGTGCCGCGGCGAGCGCTTCCAGCACGTGCTTGACCTGTTCGGGGGCCGGCGCCTCGGCCCGATCGCCCTTGGGCGATACGCGCGGCGCCATCACCGCCTTGGACACATCAGTCGCGCCGCACACCGGGCAACCGATCAGCCCGCCGCGCCGTTGCTCGTCGAACGCGTCCGAGGAGGCGAACCATGCCTCGAACACATGATCCGCCGGGCAGCGCAGATCGAACACGATCACGGCGCGATCTCCACCGGTGGGATCGCGCGGCGATGCGCGATCACGGGCACACGCGCGCGCACCGTCGCGACCGCGGTGAGATCGAGCTCGGCAAAGCCGATGCCGGGCGCCGCGCCCATATCGAGCAACACCTCGCCCCACGGATCGATCACCAGCGAATGGCCGTAGGTCGCACGGCCGTCGGCATGCTCGCCGGTTTGCGCCGCGGCGATGACGAAGGCGGCGGATTCGATCGCGCGGGCGCGCATCAGGATGTGCCAATGCGCCGCGCCGGTCGGGCGGGTGAACGCCGCCGGGATGCTGAGCGCGGTGGCGCCGGCATTGCTCAGCGCCGCAAACAGCTCGGCAAAGCGCAGATCGTAGCAGATCGCCAGCCCGAGCCGGCCGACCGGCGTATCCGCCACTACTGCCGTCTCGCCCGCCGTATAAGCGGCGGATTCGCGCCAGCGCTCGCCGGTCGGCAGATCGACATCGAACAGATGGAGCTTGTCGTATCGCGCGCGGATGCGGCCTTCGGCGTCGATCACGAAGCTGCGGTTGGCGAGCTTGCCGTCGGGCCGGCGCAGCGCCAGCGAGCCCAGTTCGACCCAGATCCCGGCCGCTGCCGCCGCGGCGCGCACTGCGGCCAGGACGCCGTCTTCCTCCTCAGAGGTGAGCGATTGCGCTGCGCGTGCGCGGTCGCCGTCGAGCAGACCGCTCATTTCGGGGGTAAACAGCATCGCTGCGCCGCCACGCGCGGCTTCGTGGACGGCATCGACCAGATCGGCGGCGTTGCGCACCGGATCGATCCCGGTCGTCGTCTGGGCGATCGCGATTTTCACGCCGCGAGCAATGCGTCGAGCTTGCCCGTCGCCTCCAGTGCGGCGAGATCGTCCGATCCGCCGATATGCCGGTCGCCGATGAATACCTGCGGCACGGTGGTGCGCCCGCCGGCGCGCTCGATCATCTCGCCGCGCTTGGGGCCGCCCATCGTGATGTCATATTCGGTCGGCTCGACGCCCTTTTCCGCCAGCAGGCGCAGCGCGCGGGTGCAATAAGGGCAAAAGGCCTTGGTATAGATTTCGACGTTCACCAT
>JAFKLV010000580.1 GCA_017304125.1 Sphingomonadales bacterium | reverse complement strand
ATAATCCATCAGCCGCCGCACGCCCTCGATCGCGATCGGATGAGCGGCGGCAGGCAGTTCCGCCTCGATCCGCGCGAGCAAGGCGCGGCCCGCCTCCGTGGTCGGCGCGGCCGGCGCGGCCGGCGCGGCGGCGGCGGGATCGCCGTCGCGTGCGCGGGTGAAGCCGAGGTCGAACCCGCCGAGATTGCTGTCGACCGCCTTGCCGCCGTGGCGGATCGCCTCTTCGAACGCGGCGCGCGGGAAGGGCAGGGTTTCGCTCGCCGCGAGCGCGCCGAACATCACCGAGCTGATCACGCTGCCCGATGCGGCGGCGGCATCGGCCATGTCGAAGCCGATGAAGCGCCGCGCGCGCCGCTCGGCCGCGTCGAGCATCCGCGCCCCCGCGCCGATCCCGTCGCCGAGCGCGGCTTTCTCCGAAATGGCATAGACGCGGTGGGTCGAGCCGATCAGCGTGGTGCGATCCGCGCTGACGAAGCCGCGCAGGATCGCGCGGCCCGCCTCCATCAGTTCGGAGGCGATGACGATATCGACATCGCCGGGCACCGGCATCATCGCCAGCACCGGCGCGGGGCGGTTGGCGCCGCCGGCGCCCTCGCGCACCATCTCGATATAATAGACCGTCGATCCGGTGCGCTGCGCGACGCCGGGTACGGAGGTGCCCTGGGTGACATAACCGTTGCGGCTGGCGACTCGCTGAATCCAGTCGGCGAGCACCCCGCCGCCTTCGCCGCCAAGCGCGAGGATGGCGATGGTGATGCGATCGCGGTCGAGCGGCAGCGCCAGTTCCATCAGAATGCCCTCGCGGCGAGGCGCGACGCCTGCCGCGCCTGCAGCCAGCCGATCACCGCGCCGCGCAGCCGCGCCTTGAACCGGTCCCAGCCGGTCGGGTTGGTGACGATGCTCGCCTTGTAGAAGGACGGGCAGAGGATCGCGGCATGCGCCACCTCGCCGCAATTGCCGCAGCCGACGCAGCTATTGTCGATATGCGTGACCGGGTGGGTGCGCAGCGGATCGGGGTTGGGCTGGATGCTCAGCGACGGGCAGCCCGACAGGCGGATACAGGCATGATCGCCGGTGCAGGTATCGGCGTCGACCCCGAAACGCTCGCGCACCACGCGCTTGCCCTCTTTCGCCGCCTTGGCGAGCAGGGGTTTGATCCGGCGCTGCTTGTTCAGCATGCACTCGGATTGCGCGACGATCAGCTTGGGGCCTTTTTCGGGCGTGGTCAGCGCCTCGCGCAACGTGTCGCGCATCCGCGCGACGTCATAGGTGCGCGGCAAAGTGCGCGCCCATTTGACCCCGATGCCGCGCGCCGCCTGTTCGATCGGGTGGTTGGTCGCGCGCGTCTCGTTCTCGGCGCGTGAGGAGAGGATGTCTTGTCCCCCGGTCGCGGCAGAGTAGCCGTTATCGACGACGATCGTGACGGTCTCGTCCTGGTTGAACACCGCATTGCCGAAGCCGGAGGTGAGGCCGTTATGCCAGAAGCCGCCGTCGCCCATCATCGCCACCGCGCGCTTGCCCGCGGGCTTGAACGCCGACGCGCCGGCAGTGCCAAGGCCATAGCCCATCGTCGTATTGCCGATGTGGAACGGCGGCAGGTTCGAGAACAAATGGCAGCCGATATCGGCCGAGACGTGAAGCTCGCCCAGCTCGCGCTGGACCAGCTTCATCGCCGAGAAGATCGGGCGTTCGGGGCAACCGGTGCAGAAGCCCGCCGGGCGCGGCGGCACGTTGCGCGCCAGCTCCGGCTCGGGCGTGGCGGCGGGCATTGCGGCGGGCGCGCGATCGGCGGCATAGGCGCGCAAGAAAGCGATCACCCCGTCGCGGATCACCTGCCCCGAATATTCGCCGGCGCGCGGCATGATCTCCTTGCCGACAATCCGCGTGTCGAGTTCGGCGCGGCGGATCAGGGTGTTGAGTTCATGCTCGATGAATTCGGGCTGGCCCTCCTCCAGCACCAGCACGGCTTTCTTGCCGGCGCAAAAGGCGCGCACCTCGTCCGGGATCAGCGGATAGGTAACGTTGAGGCAATAGACCGGGATCTGCGCCGCGCCATAAGCATCGGACAACCCCGCCAGCTCCAGCGCGCGGTTGAGCGTGTTGAACAGCCCGCCCTGGACGATGATGCCGATCGCGTCGCGTTCGGGGCCGAACCATTCGTTGAGCCTGCGCTCGGCGATGAACCTCTGCGCGGCGGGCCAGCGCTGCTCGATCTTCTCGATCTCGTGGAGGAAGATCGCCGGGGGCAGCACGATACGGTCGACATCGCGGCGCGGATTGGCCGCCGCCTGCCCGACGGTGAGCGGCGGGCGCCTGTTGTCCCTGGCGACGAAACTGCCGGTCATATGGCAGGAGCGCACGCGCATCTCGATCATCACCGGGGTGTTCGACGCCTCGGACAGTTCGAACCCGCGTTCGACCATCTCGACGATCGTCGGCAGATTGGGGCGCGGATCGATCAGCCACATCTGCGATTTCATCGCGAAAGCATGCGTGCGCTCCTGCATGATCGAGGAGCCTTCGCCATAATCCTCCCCGATGATGACGAGTGCCCCGCCGGTCACCCCGCCCGAGGCGAGATTGGACAGAGCATCGGAGGCGACATTGGTGCCGACCACCGATTTCCACGCCACCGCGCCGCGCAACGGATAATTGACCGAGGCGGCGAGCATCGCCCCAGCCGCCGCCTCGCTGGCATTGGATTCGAAATGGACGCCAAGCTCGCGCAGCAACGGATCGGCGTCCGAGAAGACGTCCATCAAATGGCTGATCGGCGACCCCTGATAGCCACCGACATAGGCCACCCCGGCCTGCAGCAGCGCCTTGGTCACCGCGAGGATGCCCTCGCCCTCGAACGTCTCGCCGGCGCCGAGGCGGAGCTTCTCGACCTCCTTCTTGAACGAGCGTTCGGCCATCGCGCTTACTCGGCGACGAGCGCGAGCACGCGCAGCGGGCTGCCCGACCCGCCCGCGATCTTGAGCGGGGCGGAGACGATCACCGCGCCGGTCGGCGGCAGCTGGTCGAGGTTCTGCAGGCATTGCAGGCCATAGCGCCCGGCACCGTGGAACAGGGTATGCGCCGGGTAAGCCGGGTCCATCAGATGCGCCTGCCCCGCATCGGTGCCGATCGTCTCGACCCCGAAGCCATGCGCATCGCGCTCCTCGATCAGGAAGCGGCACGCCTCGGGATCGGGGCCGGGGGTATGCGCGCCATCCTCGCGGCGGTTGGTATAGGCCTCGCCGCTGCGCTTCGACCAATCGGTGCGGAACAGCACCCAGCAGCGCGGCGGGATGCGGCCGTGCGTCGCCTCCCACGCCTCGATCACGTCGCGGGTCAGGATGAAATCGGCATCCGCCGCGCTTTGCGCCGAGCAATCGATCACCACCGCGGGGGCGATGAAATCACGCGGCGCGATCGCATCGACCGTATTGGCGGGCAGATCCTTCCCCGTCACCCAATGGATCGGGGCGTCGAAATGCGTGCCGGTATGCTCGCCGACGGTGAAATTGTTCCAATACCAGGCGACCCCGCGCTCGTCGTAGCGCGAGATTTCCTGTCGGCTGAACGCGGCGGTCTG
>JAFKLV010000579.1 GCA_017304125.1 Sphingomonadales bacterium | reverse complement strand
AGCGGTAGGGCATTGCCCTACCGCCCCGCGCCGGTCGATCAGAAGCGGAAGCCGACCCCGGTGAGGATGCCGTTGGTCGAATAGCCGTCGCCGTAATTGGCGTAGCGATATTCGCTCTTGAGATAAGCGTTGGGCGAAACCTTCACCTCGGCGCCGGCGGCAAGCATCACGCCGTCCAGATCGCGCACCTGATCGATCTCGCGCACCTGCAAATTGGTGTAGCCGACCTTGCCGTAGAGCAAGGTATTGGCGGTGAGCGGGGTGCCGATCCGGCCCGCGACATCGAACTCGCGCCGGCTGCGCAGCGCGTCATCGGCATAAGAGACGTCGGAGAAGGTCATCCCCGCCTCGGCGCCGATCAACACCTTGGGCGAGATCGCCTTGTCATAGCCGAGCGCGAATCCGTAACCGATATCGCTCGATTTATCGCGACCCGTCCCGCCGATGTTGCTGACATCGAAGCGAAGCTGATCGAGCCCGACCAACGCCTCGACCCGCGGCCCCTGAAAGGCGGTCGCGTCCTGCGCGGCGGCCGGCGTGGCAGCGCACAGCGCAGAGAGCGCCGCCAGCGCGGCAACCGGGGCGGGAAAATACTGGTACATCGTCTAACTCCTCGAACCATCGCCGCCTGTGAAAAAAGGAAGCGGGCGACACACGAGGAAAAGCACCGCCGGCTCTCGCCGTTATTGCGCGGCGTTACAGGAATAAGGCGGCTTTACGGCCAATTGTCGCGATCGTTTCGGTGACGATGCAAAGAAGTGAGCAAGATCGGGAACGACAGCCACATCGGCTTCCCATAGCGTCTGCGCGAAAGGGAGACGAACGATGCAGGCCAGCCAGCGGACCCGCTATGCCGAACGGATCGAGCGCGCGATCGCGCTTCTGGAGCGCAGCGCCGGAGCCGGAGAACCACCCGCGCTCACCGATCTGGCGGCAGCGGCAGCCATGTCCGATTACCATTTCCATCGCATCTTCCGCGTGATGACCGGGGAAACGGTCGGCGCGGCGATAACGCGTGTGCGGCTCGGCGGCAGCTTGCCGATGCTCGACGAAAGCATCACGGCCGCCGCCGGCCACAGCGGCTATGCCACTGGCCAGGCCTATGCCCGCGCGCTGAAGATGGCGACCGGCACGACCGCGAGCGACCTGCGCGACGATCGTCACCGCCGCGACGACGCGGCCGCTTCGCTCGCAGGCCCGGCCACCGGGACAACGGAACCCGCGCCGCCGCTGACGATCTCGATCACCTCCTTCGCGCCATTACGGCTGACCGCGCTGCGCAACATCGGCGACTATGCCGAGCTGAACGCGGGTTTCGGCAGGCTGTTCGAACTGCTGATGGCGCAGATCACGCCGGAGGAGGTGACCGGCCTCTATGGCATCCCCCACGACGATCCGCGCGATATTCCGGGCAAGGATTGCCGCTTCGACTGCGCCGTCACGACAATGTCGGCGATTGCGCCCGACGGCGGGATCGCGACGATCGACCTGCCCGGCGGACTGGCGCTGTGCATGAGCCACGCGGGCGACTACGACCTGATCCATGCCCGCATCGACACGCTCTATGTCGAGGCGGTGGCCGCCGATCTGCCGATTGGCGACGCACCGCTGACGATCCATTATCATGACGATCCCGATGAGGTGGCGCCGGTGGACCTACGCGCCGCAATTTACCTGCCGCTGCGGGCGTAGGCGACGCTGAGCGACAAACGCGCGATCAGATTTCGTCGCCGAGCTTTTCCCGGATCTTCGCGATCGACGGTGACGAGCGGCTCTTGCGATGCCGCGCTGCGTGGCGTGTTTCGTGCGTGACGGGGGCGCCAGGGCCGGCGTCGCTGGTCGGGGGCCTGCTTTTGCCCTCGAAGGAATTGGTCAGTTCGCTCATTGTCGGTCTCCCGCGAACCCCGCATCATCAACGGGCGATCGGTCCGCGGGTTCCCGTCAGATGAGGCCAGCGAGCGGGCTCGACGGATCGGCGTAGCGCCGCTTGCCCATGCGGCCGGCGCGATAGCTCAGCCGCCCGGCCTCGACCGCCGCCTTCATCGCCGCGGCCATCAGGATCGGCTCCTTCGCTTCGGCGATCGCGGTGTTCATCAGCACACCATCGCAGCCCAATTCCATCGCGCGCGCCGCATCCGACGCCTGCCCGACGCCGGCGTCGACCAGCACCGGCACGCTGGCGCCCTCGACGATCAGCCGGATCGTCACTTCATTCTGGATGCCAAGCCCCGAGCCGATCGGTGCGCCCAACGGCATGATCGCCACCGCGCCGGCATCCTCCAGCCGCTTCGCGGCGATCGGATCGTCGACGCAATAGACCATCGGCAGGAAGCCTTCCTTGGCCAGCACCTCGGTCGCGCGCAGCGTCTCGACCATATCGGGATAGAGCGTGCGTGCCTCACCCAGCACCTCGAGCTTGACGAGATCCCAGCCGCCGGCCTCGCGCGCCAGCCGCAGCGTGCGGATCGCCTCGTCGGCAGTGAAGCAGCCCGCGGTATTGGGCAGGTACGTCACCTTCTTGGGGTCGATGAAGTCGGTCAGCATCGGCGCGGTGGGATCGCTGACGTTGACGCGGCGCACCGCGACGGTGACGATTTCCGCCCCCGACGCCGCCAGCGCGGCGGCATTCTGCGCGAAATCCTTATACTTGCCGGTGCCGACGATCAGCCGCGAGCGGAAGGTGCGCCCCGCCACCGTCCAGCTATCCTCGTCGAACGACGCGGCATGATCGCCGCCGCCGACGAAATGGACGATCTCCAGCTCGTCGCCGTCCTCGACCAGCACCGCGCCCAGCGTCGACCGCGGCACGACCTCCAGATTGCGCTCGACCGCCACTTTCTCCGGCGCCAGGCCCAGTTCATTGGCGAGCCCGGCGAGCGAAAGGCCGGCCGAAACGCGGCGATGCTCGCCGTTCACGGTGATCGAGATGGTGCCGTCGGTGTGAGTCATGGCGCGCATCTAGGAGCCAAATGCAATCAGGGCAACGCGATCGGGGCAATGTTGCGCTCGGCGGCGTGCAATGCGAGAAGGCGCCGCAATGACTGGCCTCATTTACGTTCTCAACGGCCCCAACCTCAACCTGCTCGGCACGCGCGAGCCGGATATCTATGGCCATGACACGCTCGACGATATCGCCGGGCGGCTGGAGGATCGCGCACGCGAGCTGGGGCTGGAGGTCGATATGCGCCAGTCGAACCACGAGGGCCATCTCGTCGACTGGCTCCACGAGGCGCAGGCGCGCGATGCGCGCGCCGTGATCCTCAACGCCGGCGCCTTCACCCACACCTCGATCGCGCTCTACGATGCGATCAAGGCGGTGCGCACGCCGGTGATCGAAGTCCATCTGTCGAACCCCCACACGCGGGAGGAATTCCGCCATATCTCTTTCGTCGGGCGCGCGGCGAAGGGCACGATCGCGGGGTTCGGCGCAACATCCTATATGCTCGCGCTTGAAGCGGCGGCGCGGTTCTGACAGAGCGCGCGCCCTGCACTTCCCAGGGGGTTTTGGTCGCATGGCTGACAATGAAGACAATAAGGGCGCGATGAAGGTCGATGTCGGGCTGGTGCGCCAGCTCGCCGAACTGCTC
>JAFKLV010000578.1 GCA_017304125.1 Sphingomonadales bacterium | reverse complement strand
ATGGATCCGCCCCGACGGATAGGGGAACATCTCCAGCACATAGCTTTTGGGCTTGGGGCTGTCGTCGCGGGCAGCAAAGGTCTTCGCGTCGTCCCACACCTGTTGCCAGTGGGCGTCCGCCTTCAGCGCGTTGAAACGGGTGTTGCTCATTATCTCTTATCAGTCAGGCGGCGGCGTGCGGGGGTTAGCCGCATCGCCTTAGCCGGTGATTGAGGCGCGGCGCAGGTCACGCGCACGGGTGAGGATGATGTCCTCGAGCTTCTGCACGGTGGACGCCGCGACCGGGGCCGAAACCCACTGGCCATTCTGGTTCACCTCGCGCAGCGCGGCGACGCGCAGCGCATCGGCGCGCAGATCCTGATCGAGGATCGAAACGGTCACCTTCATCCGCTCGGTCGGCACCTGCGGGTTGGTGTACCAGTCGGTCACGACAACGCCGCCGTTCGAATCCGTCTGGAGCAGCGGCATGAACGAGAGCGTGTCGAGCGTCGCGCGCCACAGATAGCTGTTGACGCCGATCGTGGTGATCTTCGCCGCGGCAAGATCCGCCTCCGGCCGCACCTTTTTGTGGCCACCGCATGCGGTAAGAGCAAGGGCGGCGCCAATTGCTAGCGCAAAACGCAACGGGCGGAACATCGGCATCGTCCTGAAAGCTGGGTAAAGGCAGCCGCAACCTCTACATAGGCGCCCGTCCCCCCGCAAGCGGCCGCGGAATCGGGGCGAAAATGCCGTGAATCCGTATCGCGCCAACCGGCCGCGACCGCCGTTGTGGGAGTCATGCAACACTTAGCAATAAAGCGACTCTAAAGATGGTGCGCCGGGATCGAATCATGTTAGGCAATTTTCCGATCCAAAAGGGAGGGATTCGTGAGCGCTCCACGCGCGATTGCTGGCGGTATGATCGTTGCGCTTGTCGCAGCGACCGCCATCGTCGCGCCTGCGATCGGCGCCACTGAAATCGGGCAGCGCTCGGCCAAGAAGGTCGCGGCGGCGGCAAGTGCCCGTTTTTCCAGCGGATTTACTCCTTCGGCAGCCGATCCCCGGCTCGCCGCGGTGTTCGCGCGCGGGGGGCTCGACAGCCCCGATGTCGGCGAATTCCGCTTCACCCCGGCCGAAACCCGCCAGGGCAATCGCGCGGTGACCGTTGCGGTGCGCGCACGCTCGACTCGCGCCGGTGAGTCGAACAACTTCACCGGGACCTCGCCGACCGTCGGAATCGCGCCGATCGCCTATAATCTCGGCGCGGCGATCGGCTGGCAGCGCTTCGCGGTGTCGGGCGACATTTCGCGCGTCGATGTCGGGCCGCAGCCCGGCAGCCGCGAATCGACCGATGTCGCGGTCAGCTATTCGCTCAACCGCTTCACCGGCCGCGTGAAGGCGACCGCGGATCACCCGCTGCCGGGCACGGCGAAGGCGATCGACAATACGTCGAGCTATGCGATCGATGTCGGCGGCTCCTATTCGCTGACCCGCAACATCGATCTCACCGCCGGGCTTCGCTACAAGAGCGAGCGCGACCGGCTGACGCAGTCGCAATTCGCCGACGATCGCCGCGACAGCCAGGCGGTCTATGTCGGGACCGCGTTCCGCTTCTAACCCGAAAGAGCGTCGATTCCCGCCCAGCCGTCGAATCCGGCGAGCTGCGCGTAGCGTCGCGCATTCATCCCGCCGAGCGCGATTCGGCATAGCGGCATCCCCTCGGCGATCGCACGCGCGCGGCGCGGCCCCAGCGCTGGCGCGCCGGGATGCGATCGGGTGGCGAACAGCGGGGAAATGAACACAGCATCGGCACCCCGGCGCAGCCCGGCGACCGCCTCACGCCGATCATGCGCCGGCCAGGTGATCACGCCAGCGCCGCGTCGGCCATGCACCCCCATTTCGCCCGGCAGCGGCGTGTCGCCCGCGCGCACCAGCACCAGCCCCCGCGCCCGCGCGATGCGCAGCAGGCGCGCGAACAGCCGTCGGCGCTCGCCGGTCGGGGTGGCATAATGGCGAAAGACGATTCCCGCGCCGCGCGGCAATCTGCGCACCGCCGGCCACAGAGCGTCGCCAAGGCGCTCGTCGGTCATCAGCCACAATGATGGGATGCGGGATGGGACGGGGTGGCGGCGGCGCATCGCGCTTCCTATAGCGCGGGGCATGTCCCCTGCCGAGCTTCCTTCCGCCGCCGCGCGCCTTGCCGAGATTCACGCGCGGATCGCCCGCGCCGCCAAACCCGCGCAGCGCGATCCCGCCACCGTCACGCTGATCGCGGTATCGAAAACGCATCCCGCCACGGCGATCGAGCCGTTGCTCGCCGCAGGGCAGCGCGATTTCGGCGAGAATCGCGTGCAGGAAGCCCAGACGAAATGGCCCGCGCTGCGCCAGCAATGGCCCGATGCGCGGCTTCATCTGATCGGGCAGCTGCAATCGAACAAGGCGGCCGAGGCGGTCGAACTTGCCGATGCGATCCATTCGATCGACCGCCCCTCGCTGGTCACCGCGCTCGCCAGGGCGATGGACGCGCAGGGCAAGCGCCCGGCGTGCTTCATTCAGGTCAATATCGGTGCCGAGCCGCAAAAGGGCGGCTGCGCGATCGACGCGCTCCCCGCATTGCTCGCCGAGGCGCGCGCCGCCGATCTGCCGCTCGCCGGGCTGATGTGCCTGCCCCCCGCCGGGGTCGAACCCGCACCCTATTTCGCATTGCTAGCGAAGCTGGCGCGCGATTCGGGCGTCGCCGGGCTCAGCATGGGGATGTCCGACGATTTCGAGACCGCGGTGATGATCGGCGCGACGCATGTTCGCATCGGCAGCGCATTGTTCGGGGCACGCGCATGAAGATCGCCGCGCTCCTGTTCGATTTCGACGGTGTGCTGATCGACAGCGAAACGGTCGGCAACCGCCAGATCGCGGCCTATCTCACCGCGATCGGCCATCCGACGACGCCTGAAGAATCCATGACCAATTTCATGGGCTTATCCGGTTCCGCCTTTCTCGAGCGGATCGAGCAATGGATCGGCCGCCCGCTGCCGGCCGATTTCCATGAAGCGCGGCAGGTGGAGGATGCACGGGTGATGGCCGCGGGGATCGACGCGGTCGCCGGCGCGGTCGCGTTCGTCGAGGCGCTGCCGCGCGATCTGCCGCGCGCGATCGTCTCGTCGAGCTCGACGCGCTGGATCCGCCGCCACCTCGATCATATCGGGCTGACCCACGCATTCGGCGATCATGTCTATTCGGGGCGCGAGCATGTCGCCAACGGCAAGCCGGCGCCCGACATCTATCTCTATGGCGCCGCCCAGCTCGGCGTGCCGATCGAGCGTTGCGCGATCATCGAGGATTCACCGGTCGGCGCGACCGGCGCGGTCGCCTCGGGCGGGCAGGTCATCGGGCTGTGCGCGGGCGGTCACTGCCCCCCCGATCATGCCGCGCGGCTGCGCGCGCTGGGGGTCCGCGATATCGCGCACGATTTCACCGAGGTGGCGCGGCTGCTGGCTTGACACCACTCCCCCGTCACCCCGTCACCCCGGCTCACGGCCGGGGTGACGGTGAAGGGGTCACACGCCAATCAGAGCTGATGCCCGGTGCGGTCGCGCTTGGTGGCGAGATATTTCT
>JAFKLV010000577.1 GCA_017304125.1 Sphingomonadales bacterium | reverse complement strand
GCAAGGTCGCGCCGTTCGTTCCGGCCGCCGCGCCGCCAGTGCAGGTCGCGGCCCAGACCCAGCCGGCCTTGCCCGAGCCGCCGCGTTACCCCGGCAGCGGGGTGGTGTTCAGCGCGCCGCAGGAAGTGTCGCAGAAGCTGCCGCCGCGTACCTATCCGCCGCAGCTCGCCCAGCGTGAAGCGACGCCGCCGCAACAGCTCGCCAGCGCCGCGCCGCGCCCGGTCGAATCGAGTTCGCCGGCGATCCCGAGCGTGCCGCGCAGCGAGCCGGCCGCGCCGCCGCCAGCGCCGGTCGAGAGCGCCGCCGCCGCGCCGCCGCCGCAGGTCGTGACCCCGACGACCCCGGTCTCGCCCAAGGCGAGCGAGGATACGATCCTCGCCCGCATCATCGCGGGGATTTCGGTGCCGCAATCCGAATTGCACGAGCGCCCGGCGCCGGTCGTCGCGCCGCCATCGCCGCCCGAATCGCCCGCGGTGCGGGTCGCGCCGCGGCGCGAGGTGGCGCAGACGCTGCCGCCGCGGAATGTCGTGCGCACGCCGGCCAAGCCGGTGCGCGAGGAAGCCGAAGAAACCCCGCCCGCCAAGACGACGCGCACGGCGCGCGGCAAGGCGCCGGCCAAGGTGGTTGAAGAAGCGGACGCCGAGGAGACCAAGGCGAAGACGACGGGGGGGCGCGGCAAGGCGACCGCCAAGAATCTCGCGATGGTCGATCTGGCGGAGACCAGCCGCACGCCGACGAGCGGTCGCAAGACCGCCGCCAAGGCCGACGACGAAGCCGATCAGGCCGCCGATGCCGAGGCCAAGCCGACCAAGAAGCAGACTGCAGCCGAGCGCAAGGCCGAGGCAGCGAAGAAGCTCGCCGCCGCCAAGAAGGCGGAGGAAGCCAAGCAGGCGGCCGAGGAGCGCAAGGCGGCCAAGGCGCAGCCGTCGCGAATCTGGGTGCAGGTTGCCGGCGGGGCCAATGAGGGCGATCTGCCCAAGGCCTGGGCGAAAGTGCAGGCCAAGAGCAGCACGCTCAATGGCAAACATGCCTATACCACGCCGTTGCGGGCCACGAACCGCGTCGTCACCGGGCCGTTCAAGACCGATGCCGAGGCGCGGGCGATGGTCAACAAGCTGCGCAAGGAAGGGGTCGAGGCCTTCACCTTCACCAGCGACGCGGGGCAGAAGATGACCAAGATCGAGGGCAAGTGAGCGCTGCGCCCGCGCCCTGCGCGTCCGATCCGACGCGCGGGCGCGGGCGGCTCCACCCCGAGGAAGGCAGCGTCACGCGCGGGCCGCGCGACGATTACCAGCGCGATCGCGATCGCATCATCCATTCGATTGCCTTCCGCCGGCTGCGTCACAAGACCCAGGTGTTCCTCGCGCCGGACGGCGATCATTTCCGCGTCCGGCTGACCCACAGCCTCGAAGTCGCGCAGATCGGGCGGACGATCGCGCGCTCGCTGGGGCTAAACGAGGATCTGACCGAGGCGATCTGCCTCGCGCACGATATCGGCCACCCGCCGTTCGGCCACGCCGGCGAGGATGCGCTCAAGGCGGCGACGATCGCGCAGGGCGGGTTCGACCATAACGGCCATACCTTGCGCACATTGATGCGCATCGAGCACTCCTATCCGCGCTTCGCGGGGCTCAACCTGACGTGGGAGACGCTGGAGGGGCTGGCCAAGCACAATGGCCCGGTGCGCCATCCGGGTTGGGCGCTGGCCGAGGCGGATGCCGCGGCGCGGCTGGAGCTTGGCACCTGGCCGAGCCTCGAGGCGCAGATCGCGGCGATCGCCGATGATATCGCCTATGACAATCACGATATCGACGACGGGCTGCGCGCCGGGCTGCTGACCCCCGAGCAATTGCGCGCGGTGCCGCTGGTCGCGCGGGGCTGGGCGGCGGCCAAGGCGCGTTTTCCCGATATCTCCGACCGGCGGCTGTCGCGCGAGCTGGTGCGGCAGCAGATCGGCGCGATGGTGCTCGATCTGATCGCCGAGACGCGGCGGCGGATCGCCGAATCGGGGGTGGGCGACGTCGCCGACGTGCGCGCCGCCGGCCGCGCGCTCGTCGCCTTCTCGGATGCGATGCGCGAGGAGGAGCGCGATCTGAAGCGTTTCATGTACGCCAATCTCTACCACCATCCGCGCCAGCTCGAGGCGGAGGAGGCGGCACATCGCGCGGTGGCGGGGCTGTTGGCCGCGCTCGGCGCCGATCCGCTGCTGATGCCCGAGGAATGGCGCGCCGCGCTCCCCGCCGAGGAGCCGGCGCTGAGCCGCCATATCGCCGATTATATCGCCGGGATGACCGATCGTTACGCGATCCGCGAATATGAACGGGTGGTCGGCCCGGTCGACATGCCCGAGGGGTTTTAGTCCCTAGTCATTCCCGCCTTCGCGGGAATGACGGCGGTGGCGAAGAAGCGTTGCGTCAGTTCTTCAGCTTCCACCCGCGGCGCAGCGCGACATAGCAAATCACGCCGAGCAGGATATCGAGCCCGAAGATCACCACGCTGCCCACCAGCACCGGCGAATCGGCGGTGCCGAGGAAGCCGTAGCGGAAGCCCGAGATGATATAGAAGAACGGGTTTATATGGCTGAACGCGCGGAAGGCCGGCGCGAGATGGTCGACCGAATAGAAGGTACCCGAGAGCAGCGAGAGCGGCGCGATGACGAAATTGGTCACCGCTGCGGCATGATCGAACTTCTCCGCCCAGATCGAGGTTAGCACGCCGAGGAAGGCGAGGAATGCCGCGCCGAGGAAGCCGAACCAGATCACGGCGAGCGGATGCACCGGCGTGACATGCACGCCCGGATAGAGCGCCATCGCCGCCCAGCAGATCAGCCCGACGAGGAACGCTCTGGTCATCGCCCCGCCGACCAGCGCCGACAACAGCTCCAGATTCGACAGCGGCGGCTGGAGATAATCGACGATCGTGCCCTGGATCTTGCCGACCAGCAGCGAGAAGCTGGCATTGGCGAAGGCCGGGTTCATCATCCCCTGGCTGATGATCAGGCCGGGGGCGATGAAATCGGCGAACGGGATGTCGATTCCGCCGACATGCACCGGCCGTTTCGCGCCTGTCGCGATCGTAAAGACGATCAGGAACAGCAGGGTGGTGGCGGCCGGCGCCCAGATCGTCTGGAGCTGCACCTTGAAGAACCGGCGCACCTCCTTCACATAGAGGGTCTTCAGGCCGCCCCAATTGACGTTTCGGATTACCGGAACGCCAGGAGCGTTTCTGATCGCCGACGGATTATGGCCGATTGGGGGATGGCTGCTCATCACGCTAGCGGGTAGACGCTGCGGCGGGCGCCTGCAACCCGGCCGCCAACGAGGAAAGACTATGTCGTGGACCGAGGAGCGTATTCAGACGCTCAAGACCATGTGGGAAGGCGGACAGACTGCCAGCCAGATCGCCGAGGCGCTGGGTGGGGTCAGCCGTAATGCCGTGATCGGCAAGGCGCATCGCCTTGGCCTGCAATCGCGGCCGTCGCCGGTCGTGCCCAAGGAAGCCGAGGCCAAGGCATCTGCGCCCGCCGCCGCGCCGCCGCGTGCGCCTGCGCCGCCACCCGTCGCTGCGGCGCCCGCCCCGGTCGCGGCCCCGCCGCC
>JAFKLV010000576.1 GCA_017304125.1 Sphingomonadales bacterium | reverse complement strand
AACAAGGGAGGGGCTGGGGGTGGGTGGGTATGAGGCTGGCGCAGCGGTGCCCCCGCGGGTCAACCCACCCCCGCCCCCTCCCTTGTTCAAGCGAGGGGAGAAAGGCAGATAGTCCGTTGCGTTGTCAGCGCGCCAAAGGCGGGATCATCCGCGCGAGCACCTTGTCGCGCAGGAGGAACTGGTGGCGCAGCGCGCCGGCGATATGCACCCCGGCGAGCACCAGCATCAGCCACCCGAGCGGGCCGTGCGCCGCGCCGCCCAGATCGGCGACGCTGCCGGACACCGGTAGGAACGGGATATCGAAGGCGCCAAACCATTCGAGCGGGCGGCGATGATCGGGCGCCGACACCATCAGCCAGCCCGACAGTGGCATCGCCACGAGCAGGACATAGAACAGGCTGTGGACGGCATGCGCCGTGCGGCGCTCCCACGGCGCGATTTCCGGCGGCAGCGGCGGCGCGCGATGCACCAGCCGCCAGCCGAGCCGCGCCAGTGTCAACACCAGCACGGTGATCCCCGCCGCCTTGTGCGCCGGCATCAGCGCGCGCAACGCGTGGATCGCGTCATGCCCGATGCCGACGAACAGGTTGAACAGGACAAGCAACGCGATGAGCCAGTGAAGCGTGATCGCGACGCTGGAATAGCGCGCGTCCATCATCGGCCTGTTCATCGCGTTACGTCTCCCGGTTTACATCGCCAGCGCGGGTTGCGGCATCAGGCCGAGACGGACCTGGCGCGCGAAGATATCGCGCATCAGCGCGAGCGAAAAGAGATGCGCGTGGATCAGCGGCAGCATGCCCGACTTGGACATCTTGCGCAGCTGATCGCCACGCAGATCAACCAGCTTTTCCTCGTTGATCATCTGGAAGCCGCGATAGACGAACGGCTGCTCATAGCCGTCGTGCTGGATCGAAACCTCGCCCTCCATCAGCAATTCCATCTCGCGCAATTCCTGCACGAAGGCGGCGGTGCGCTGACCGGCCTGCTCGAACGATTCGTTGAACGACAGGATGTTGCGGGTCATCTCGGTCGGCTGGCCGGCGTCGAACAGCGCCTCGCCCTCATCGAACGCGCCCACCGTGTCGCAGGTCGGATCGAAGCACAGCGACAGTTCCTCGGCATCGGGACGCAGCCGCGCGAGCATGAACGGATAGCGGCGGATATAGGCCGGGACGTAGAAATTGTCCTCGGTCAGCTTGCCGTCGGCATCGATGAACACGTTGGTGCCTTCGTTGAGCCCCATCAGCGCCAGCGGCACCGGGTCTTCCCCCGCGCTGAACACGATCGGCATGAAACGCTGCACCAGCGGGAATTCCTCGACCGTCACCGGCACGGCATGCTGCCCGCGGAGGAACGGCGCAACACTGGCCGGGCGGACACGATAATTGGCGTGCAGTTCGCTCGAAAGCGGTTCCAGGCCGTTGTAGAAAAGCGGAAGCTGCTGCGGCGCGCTGGCCATTATTCTCTCCAGTCTCAACAAATACGATTTGCGGCCGTCACGACCCCATATAGCGGCCCTATTCGGCCCGCCCGCGCGGCGCAAGCGCCACGAGCTTACCCGGGTTCATGATGCCATAAGGATCGAGCGCCGCTTTGATCGCGCGCAAAGCGCTCATCCGCGCCGGCGAGGACAGCCGCTCGAGCTCGCCGAGCTTCATCTGGCCGATGCCATGTTCGGCCGAAATCGAGCCGCCGGCAGCGACGACCAGATCGTCGACGAAGCGGGTAACGACCGGCGCCTCCTGCGCCAGCCAGCGCGTGCGATCCGCCCCGGCGGGTGCGCGGACGTGGAAATGGACATTGCCGTCGCCGAGATGCCCGAACCCCGAGGCATGGGTGCCGGGGAAACGCGCGTCACACGCCGCCGCCGCCTCGATCATGAAGCGCGGCATCACCTCCACCGGGACGGAGATATCGTGCTGCGCGGCGGGGCCGGTCGCGCGCTCCGCCTCGGAAATCGATTCGCGAATCCGCCAAAACGCCTCGGCCTGCGCCTCGCTGGCGGCGATCGTCGCATCGGCCACCAGCCCCTCGGCGAGCGCCGCGCCAAGCACATGCTCGACGATCGCGACCGGCGCCTCGCGCGCATCATGCGCCGCGGTCACCTCGATCAGCGCATGCCACGGATGCTCGCCGGACAAGGGCGCACGCGTGCCGGGAATATGGCACAGCACCGCGCCGAGCGATTCCGCCGGCAGCAATTCGAAACTCTCGACATCCTCGCTCACGCGCTGGAAACGGCGCAGCAGCGCCAGCGCCGCCGCCGGATCAGCCAGCCCGACCCAGGCGACCGCGCGTGCCGCCACCGCCGGCACCAGCCGCAATGTCGCAGCGGTGACGACACCCAGCGTCCCCTCTCCGCCGATCAGCAATTGCGTGAGGTCGTACCCGCGATTGTCCTTCTTCAACGCGGCAAGGCCGTCATGGAGCTGGCCGTCGGGCAGCACCACCTCCAGCCCGGCGACCAGCCCGCGCATCGTGCCGAAGCGCAACACCTGCGTCCCGCCGGCATTGGTCGAGACGAGCCCGCCGATCGTCGCCGATCCCTTGGCGCCGAGCGACAGCGGGAAGCGCATCCCCACCGTCGCCGCCGCGGCGTGAAGCTCGGCCAGGATCACCCCCGCCTCGACCGTCGCGAGCCCGGCATCGGCATCGAGCCGGCGGATGGCGTTCATCCGCCTGAGCGACAGGATCGCGGCGCTGCCGTCCGCCAGCGGCGTCGCGCCGCCGACCATCGAGGTATTCCCGCCCTGCGGAACCAGCGGCACGCGATGCGCCGCCGCCGCCGCGACGATCGCCGCCACCTCCGCGGTCGACCCCGGCGCGAGCAGCAATGGCGCATGGCCGTGCCAGCGACCGCGCCAGTCGGTTTCCCACGGCGCGATCTCGGCCGGATCGGTGACGATCACGCGCGCCGGCACCTGGCCGGCAAGCGCTTCAACAAGGCGGGTCTGGTCGGGCGTCATCCGCTTCACCTTCGCACGCAATTCATCCACGGTTCAAATCCCATCCGCCACGCTTCGTCCCGTTTGCCTATGTTCGATCGCACCCTTCCCATCCTGACGCTCACCGCGCTTACACCCTTGCTGGTGTCGGCCGACGAGCCCGATGCGTTCGCGCTGGCGGGCACGCAGTGGGCGCAGGTGATCATCCACGAGCGGATGGTGATCCGCATCCCGCGCACCGATTCGAACGACAATGCCCGCCCGCTCTACCGCGCGCCGCCCAGCGAAAACGGGTGGAGCGAACAGAAAGCGCCGAAATGCGTGCCGTCGGATTCGATCGTCGCCGCGGCGATGGACGGCGGCGACGTCGATCTGTCGATGGTCGACGGCGCGCGGTTGCGCGCCAAGCTCGGCGACAATTGCCCGACGCTCAAATTCTACACCGGTTTCTATCTGAAGCGCACCGCGGACGGGCTGATCTGCGCCGGCCGCGATGCGTTGCGCTCGCGGTCCGGCGCCCGCTGCGACATCGTCCGCTTTCGCACTTTGGTGGCGCGGCGCTAGCGTTCGGGCAGTGCCGCGCACCACAAAAACTTGACTTTTCGCGCGCAATCGCGTTCCGGCGACTATACGGGACGCGCCACGGGTGCGCGCCT
>JAFKLV010000575.1 GCA_017304125.1 Sphingomonadales bacterium | reverse complement strand
CAGATCGCCGAGCCATTCGGCGCCCGCGCGCGTCTTGCCGAAGCCGCGCCCGGCGCGGATCAGCCACACCCGCCAGTCGCCCGGCGGGGCGAACTGCCCGTCATGCGCCCAGGCCGCCCCGCGATCGCGAAACTCGCGCCGCTGCGCCGGGGTCATCGCGCGGATCGCGGTGAACCGCTCCTGCAGCGGGAGCGCGAGCAACCGGTCGATGATTTCGGCGGTCGGATCGACGCCGCCGCCACCCCTACGCCCGCTCACGCCTTCGCCATTTTCGCGCGTCGCGCCTCGATCACCGCGAGCTTGGCGAGGATCGCACGATCGCTGTCGTCCTGATCGGCATAGACGCGCTTCGATCCGCTGAACCGCTTGGGCTTGCCCGGCGCATCGCGATGCCGCGTGAGCAGCCTGATCGCCAGCTCCACCGCCACCGGCGCGGCACCGCCGGTATCGACCGTCTCGCTGGTATCCCCGGCGAGCGCATGGCCGACCAGCGCCATTTCCAGCGTTTCATAACCGAGCGCCAGCGCCTCGCTCCACGCGGCGGCGAAATCCATATCGCGACGCCGCCATCTATAGGCGGTCTGCACGAACACGCCGCCCGCCGCCGCTGCCGCGCGCACGTTGCAGGTCATCGCCAGCATATCGAGAAACGCCGCACGCTTCGCCGCCGACCAGCGCCGGGAATTATTGCGCCCGCGCATGCCGTATATCGCCTCGCTCATGCCACTCCCTCCTAGAGACGCCTAAGCTCAATGATGTGAACCCGCAGACATGGCTGGCTGACGTGCTCGACCGGATCGGCAAGGGCCATCCCAGCAACCGGATTGACGAACTGCTCCCGTGGAGCTGGTCACGCACTTTGGGGTAGCGACTTGAGGTAGATCATCGCCGTGCTGACCGATACAGTATTGGCATGGCTGCGATATACGAAACGACAATGTGTCTTCGGTTTTTCGGGGATGAGCTCGATCCCGACGAAATCACTGCTCGTCTTGGCCGTCCTCCTTCTGTCGGAATGAAGAAGGGCAGCACATGGCTTACGAAATCGGGAAAAGAAAAAGTCGCTCGAACCGGCTCATGGCGTCTGGAAGCTGCTGATCGCCAGCCAGGCGACTTCGACAGCCAAATTGCCCAAATCCTCGAAGGTTTAAACAATGACTTGGCCGTCTGGGGTGATTTGACCACGCGGTTCAAGGCCGACGTCTTCTGCGGCGTCTTCATGAAAGAGAGCAATGAAGGCCTGAGCTTATCCGCAAAGTCGATGCTGGACCTAGGCGCTCGCCAGCTGTCGCTAGGCTTCGATGTATATGACCCCGGAACTCCCGACTGAACCTCCGCCCGACATTAATCCGACGATCTGGCCCGGACGGTTACCGCTTTTGCGGACCCCAAACGGAAACGGGCCGGGCGCGGAAAACCCCACGCACCCAGCCCGTTCCCCGCCGACGCGCGCCTCGCCGCCCGCCCGGCGCGAGTCGCAATTCGTCAGCGTTCCCGTTATGTACCGAAACAGTGTCGCGCTGTCAAGCGAAATGTTCCTATTTGGTTCAAATGACAATTGGCGCAAACACCCCCGACGGCGATCATCGGCGCGCTGGTTTGCGCACTGATCCAAGCGTGGGTCGACATGAAACATGCGATAATCGCAAAACGCATATTGCATTAAGGAGCGCGAAAGAGTCTAAGGGTGGCGGCCCGCCGCTGGGGTGAGTCAATATCCTAGGGTTCAGCTAGGATAAGACCGGCAGTGAGTGCATACGTGCTCCCACTTCCCAAACCGAAAGCGCCAGTAGTCAACTACTGAGACAGCCTTCGGCCAACTGCACACAATCCGCATGACAGTTCTCCTTGGGGTCCGGGGTTAAAGCCCCGGGCTCCGGGGTCGCCCCATGCGCCCCCGCCAACAGGCGCCAAGGGGCTTTTCAGGAGAAGTGACGGCGGACCGCCAACAACCGACATACGGATGATTCGTAGAGAGTCTAGCCGCTTTTGTTCCATCAGCGACGAATGGTGAACAGAGAGCGAACCGTGACAAGAAAACATCGCTCAGACATATACATATAAGCAAGTCTTTATTTGATGACTTCCGTTTGCTCGAGATTCCGCCTCTCCTCGTGAGCGTATACTGAACGCTCCTCCAAATCGCCCGCACGCCAACCACCCCGATGGACATCTCCCCGCATCAGGCACATGGCTGACGATCATGCGTGTCGCCGCGCCCTTCCTCCCGCCCAATCCGCGCCTGTTGCGCCGCGCGCCGGCGTGGATGCGCTGGCTCCGGCGGCGGGTCCGCGCGAGCGAATTTTCGTTCATCGGGCTGGCGATCCTCGTCGGCATGGCGGCAGGGCTGGCGACGGTGGTGATCGGCAGCCTCGCGCGGACATTGCAACACCTTCTGTTCGGGCTGCCGGTCGAGATCCGGCTGAGCGGCGCGACCGGGCTGACCGTGCCACAGCTCCTCATCCTCCCGCTCGGCGGCGCGATCCTTGCGCTGTTCGGCTGGGCGGTGCGCGCGCGGCGCCGGCCGCTGGTCGACGCGGTCGAGGCCAATGCGCTCCACGGCGGGCGGATGACCGCCACCGACAGCGCGGTGATCGCCGGGCAGACCACATTGTCGAACGGCTTCGGCGCATCGGTCGGGCTGGAGGCGGCCTATGCGCAGATCGGCGCGCTCTTCGGCTCGCTCGGCGGGCGCTGGCTCAGCCTCAGGCGCGGCGACATGCGTGTGCTGGTCGGCGCGGGCGCCGGGGCGGCGATCGCGGCCGCGTTCGGCGCGCCGGTCGCCGGGGCATTCTACGCGTTCGAGATCGTGATCGGCGCTTATACCCCGGCGGCGATCGCGCCGGTCGCGGCGGCGGCGCTGGCCGGGGCACAGGTGGCGCAGCGGCTGGGGGTCGTGCCCTATATCGTCCATGTCCAGCCGGGGCCGGCGATCCATACTTTCGGCTATATCGTCTATGCCGGGCTGGCCGCGATCTGTGCGCTTTACGGCATCGCGCTGATGCGCGCGGTGGCGCTGGTCGAGACGCAGGCACGCGCGTGGTTCGCCGGCTGGGCGCGCCCGGCGCTGGGCGGGCTGTTGCTGATCCCGATCGCCGCCTGGTCGCCGCAGGTGCTCTCCGCCGGGCATAGCGCGCTGCATATCGACATGATGACCGCGCTGCCGATCGCGTTCATCGCCGCGGTGCTGATCGCCAAGAGCCTCGCCTCGATCGTCTCGCTCGGCTTCGGCTATCGCGGCGGGCTGTTTTTCGCCTCGCTGTTCCTCGGCACGCTGATCGGGCATCTCTATGCCGACGCGCTCGCCTGGATCGTCGGGGTGCCGGTGCTCGATCCGGCCAATGCCGCGCTGGTCGGGATGGCGGCGCTGGCGGTGGCGGTGGTCGGCGGGCCGTTCACGATGGCGATGCTGGTGCTCGAAGCGACCGGCAATTTCAGCTTGACCGGCGCGGTCCTCGCCGCCTCGCTCGTCTCGAGCACGATGGTCCGCGAGCTATTCGGCTACAGCTTCTCGACCTGGCGCCTCCATCTGCGCGGCGAAACGATCAAGAGCGCGCGCGACGTCGGCTGGACCAAGGCGCTGACCGCCGGGCGGATGATGCGCC
>JAFKLV010000574.1 GCA_017304125.1 Sphingomonadales bacterium | reverse complement strand
GCGGGGTGCAGCATCTTCTTCGTCGCGCAATTGTGCGAGGCGATCGCGCTGCGCGACGCGCTCGGCGCCGGCTGCGACATCTTCATCCTCAACGGCCTCGATCCGGGCGCCGAACGGCTGTGCGTCGATCACGGCTTCATCCCGGTGCTCAATTCGGCCAGCCAGGTCGAGCGCTGGCGCACGCTGGCACGCGAACGCGGCACCGCGCTGCCCGCCGCGTTGCAGGTCGATAGCGGCATGTCGCGGCTCGGCCTCGATGCTGCGGCGATGACGCGGCTGGCCGACGATGCCACCTTCACCCGCGAGGTGGCGTTGCGATTGCTGATGACCCACCTCGCCTGCGCCGACGCGCCCGATCATCCCGCCAATGACGCGCAGCTCGCGCGGTTCGCGGCGGCGCGCGCGCGCTTCCCCGGCATTCCCGCCTCGATCGCCAACAGCGGCGGCGCCTTCCTCCCCGAAGGTTTCCATTGCGACATCGCACGCCCCGGCATCGCGCTCTACGGCGTCGCGCCGAGCGCGCTGGCCGAAGGGCTGCGCCCGGTCGCGGCACTGTCCGCGCGGGTGGTCCAGATCCGCGAGATCGCAGCGGGTACCGGGGTCGGCTACGGCCTCGATTATGTCGCCCCCGCGCCACGGCGGCTGGCAACCGTCGGTATCGGCTATGCCGACGGCTGGCCGCGACACCTGAGCAATGTCGGCGCAGCCTGGCATCACGGCCAGCGGCTGCCGATCACCGGGCGCGTGTCGATGGACAGCCTGACGGTCGATATCTCGGCGCTCGCCGCCGACGCGCTGGCCGAGGGCGAGATGGTCGAATTGCTCGGCCCCGCGCAATCGCTCGACGACGTCGCCGGCGAGGCCGGCACGATCGCTTATGAAATCCTCACCCAGCTCGGCCGGCGCCACGAACGCCGCTATGTCGACGGAGCACAAATATGCGCGTGATCGTCCTTGGCGCCGGCGTGGTCGGCGTGACGTCGGCTTATTATCTGCAGCAGGCCGGGCATGAGGTGGTGGTGATCGACCGCCAGCCCGGCCCCGCGCTCGAAACCAGCTTCGCCAACGCCGGAGAAGTCTCACCCGGCTATGCCTCGCCCTGGGCCGCGCCGGGCATTCCGCAGAAAGCGGTGCGCTGGCTGATGATGAAGCATGCGCCGCTGATCCTGCGCCCCAAGCCCGATGCGGCGATGCTGCGCTGGCTGGCGATGATGCTGCGCAACTGCACCGAGGCGCGCTATGCGCTCAACAAGAGCCGGATGGTCGGCCTCGCCGAGTTCAGCCGCGACGAGCTGAAGGTGCTGCGCGAGAAACTCGGCATCGCCTATGACGAGCGCGCGCAGGGCACGCTGCAATTGTTCCGCACCGAAAAGCAGCTCGCCGGCGCCGCCAAGGACATGGCGGTGCTCGACGATTTCGGGGTGGATTACGAATTGCTCGATCGCGCCGGCTGCGTCCGCGCCGAGCCGGGGCTGGCCGCGACCAGCGACAAATTCGCCGGGGGCCTGCGCCTGCCCGGCGACGAGACCGGCGATTGCCAGATCTTCACCCAGGCGCTCGCCGACTGGCTGGCGGCGAACGGGGTCGAATTCCGCTACAACACCAATATCGAGGCGCTGGAGCGCGACGCCGGGCGCGTCGCGGGGGTCCGGACCAACGCCGGCGTGGTGCGCGGCGATGCTTATCTCGTCGCGTTGGCCAGCTACTCCCCGGCGCTGCTCAAGCCGTTCGGGCTGACGCTGCCGGTCTATCCGGTGAAGGGCTATTCGATCACCGTGCCGGTGGCGGACGCGGATCGCGCCCCGGTCTCGACCCTGCTCGATGAGACCTACAAGATCGCGATCACCCGGCTGGGCAACCGCGTCCGTGTCGGCGGGATGGCGGAGATTTCGGGCTATGATAACAGCCTGCCGGCGCGGCGGCAGGCGACCTTGCTCCATTCGCTCACCGATCTGTTCCCCGGCGGGGCAATCGTCGACGGCGAGACCAATTACTGGAGCGGCCTGCGCCCGATGACCCCGGACGGCCCGCCGGTGATCGGCGCGACCCCGGTCGACAATCTGTTTCTCAACACCGGGCACGGCACGCTCGGCTGGACGATGGGCTGCGGTTCGGGCCATCTGATCGCGAGTTTGATCGGCGGCACCAAGCCGGCGGTCGACCCCGCCGGACTCGGAATCGACCGCTATCGATAGCCCCGCCGCCGCTGCGGAATCGGGGCTTTATGCTGCAGATGACAACGGTTCGTCGCAGCGCGCTCTCCAATGATCGGCACTATCACCCGCTTTGCCGCAAGTGTTCATCCACGAGAAAGGTGGACCTGAACACCCACGGGATAGCCGGGGGACAGTTTTGAGGGAGAAGCGCGATGCGCACCATTTTTAAGAGCTCGGGAGTTCGCCTTCCGCTTGCTATTTTAGCTATTGCGGCGTCGGGCAGCGTATATGCCCAACAGCAGGAAACCCAGACCGATCCTAATGTCGTCGTCACCGGCGTGCAGGAGCCCGATGCGTCGACGATGACCCCGGGGCCTGAGGTCAAGGGCATCATTGCTGCGCGCCACGGCGACAAGATCAAGGTCAAGACCGCGGACGGCAACAGCGTCGTCATTGCCGTCAACGACGCGACGCGGGTCAAGACCGGCGGGTTGTTCGGCGGTGGCAAGTTCGACGCAAGCTCGCTGCTCAACGGCATGCCGGTGACCGTCAAGACCTTGCAAGGCAACGGCATGTTGCTGGCAAGCCAGGTCACGTTCCGCGGCGGCGATCTCAAGACCGCATCGATGATCCGCAACGGGACCGACCAGCGTTTCGATGAACAGACCGCCGCCACCGAGGCGCTGCGCGGCCGTCTGGGCGATATCGACAAATATAATGTGAAGGGCACCACCAACGTGCACTTCGATACCGGCAGGGCGGATCTGTCGCCTGAAGACAAGGCGCAGCTCTGCTCGACGGCGACCACCGCCCAGGGCACCGATAACGCGCTGATCCTGGTCGTCGGCTACACCGATTCGGTCGGCGGCGACGATTACAACCAGCAGCTCAGCGAAAAGCGCGCCAACCGCGTGATCAACTATCTGCAGCAATCGTGCGGCTGGAAGCCCTATCGCATGCTGACCCCGACCGGGATGGCCAAGGCCGATCCGGCGGCCAGCAACGATACGCCCGAGGGCAAGGCGCAGAACCGCCGCGTTGCGGTCAACATCCTCGTCAGCAAGGCTGTCGACGGGATGTAAGGCGCGCGGGGCGGGTGTTGCCTGCCCCGAGCTGCTTGAACGCGGATGTTCTTTTGGAATGTTCGCCAATGCATCGGGAGCGGCTGGTCCGCTCCCGATCGCAATCGGGACCGAATTGCTTAGGCCCCTAGCATAAAAGCCAAGCTTCACTTAGCCATAGCGCGGTGAACAGGGTCATCAGCAATTCATCTCGCCGGCTGCGGCGATTGTCGCAGGCAATGCTCGGGATGGCGGCGATCGGCATGTTCGCCGCATCGGCCCGCGCAGCAGAGAGCGATCTGACGCTCTACGCCGACGCCACCGTGATCGACGGCACCGGTGCGCCGGCGCATCCGCATCAGGATATCCTCGTCCGCGGCGAACGGATCGTCGCGATCGCACCGCAC
>JAFKLV010000573.1 GCA_017304125.1 Sphingomonadales bacterium | reverse complement strand
GCCGCCTCGGAGATCGACGAATCGCGGCTGTTGCTGCTCGAGGACGGGCATTGCCTCAAAGATCACGCGCTTGCCGCGTGCAACCGGCCCGAGCTGCGCGCCGAGGCGCAGATGCTCGGCACCTCGCTCCACACGATCGTCCAGATGGTCGACAACGGTTTGGGGGTGACGATGCTGCCGGAAATGGCGCTCAAGGCCGGCATTCTCGAACATACCCATATCCGCGCCCGCCCGCTCGCCGGCGATCATCCGCTGCGCACGATCGCGCTGGCGTGGCGCCGCGCCTCACCGCGCGAACGCGATTTCAAGCTGCTCGCGGACGTGCTGGCCGAGGCGGGCTGACCTCTCACCCTTACTCCCCTTCCTTGTTCAAGGGAGGGGAGTAAAAGTCTATTCGCGCTTCCACCGCGCTGCCGCGGCATGATCGCCGTCGCGTTGCTCCACCCAGCGCGCATCGTCGCCGCGCCGCTCGCGTTTCCAGAAGGGCGCGTCGGTCTTGAGCCGGTCGATCAGGAAAGCGCACGCCTCCAGCGCCGCCGCGCGATGCGATGAGGCGGTGCCGACAAAGACGATGCGCTCGCCCGGCGTCATCGCGCCGACACGGTGGACGATGCTCGCCGCGGCCAGCGACCAGCGGTGGCACGCCTCCTCCGCCAGCCGGGTCAGCGCGGCCTCGGTCGCGCCGGGATAATGTTCGAGCGTCAGTTCTTCCACGCCGTCGTCCGCACGGACCAGACCGGTAAAGGTGGCGACCGCCCCGCCCTGCCCTGCATTATGCTCGATCCGCGCCTGTTCGGCGGCGATGTCGATCGGCTCGGGCGAGACACGGATATGGATCATCCGCCGGTCACCGGGGGAAACAGTGCCACTTCGCGCGCGCCCGCAATCGCCGTATCGAGCCCGACGAACTGCTGATCGACCGCCGCGCGCAGCCGCGTGCGATCGGCAAAAGCAGCGGCATGGCCGGGGCTGCGTACCGCAAGCCAGTCGACCAAAGCATCGACCGTGGTAACCGCCGCAGGCGGATCGACCTCTTCCTCCGGCACCCCGATCCGTTCGCGCACCCAGGCGAAATAGACCAGCCGCATCAATCCATATGCCTCAGGCCGACGCGCAGATAATCCCAGCCGGTAATCACGGTCAGAGCCGCCGCTCCCCACAGCGACACCAGCCCGACCAGCTTGACCCACGGCACCAGCGGCAACGCCCCGGCGAGGATCAGCGCGCCGAGCGCGACAAGCTGCAGCGTCGTCTTCCACTTCGCCAGCCGCGAGACGGGCACGGAGACCTGCAATTGCGCCAGAAATTCGCGCAGCCCGGATACCGCAATCTCGCGCAGCAGGATGATCAGCGCCGCGATCAGATGGACCCCCAGGATATCCTGCGTCGCGACCAGCATCACGATCACCGCCGCGACCATGATCTTGTCCGCGATCGGATCGAGGAACACGCCGAGCTTGGAGACGGTGCCCTGCGCGCGGGCGAGATAGCCGTCGAAATAATCGGTGATGCCCATCAGGCAGTAAAGCGCGAAGGCGAGCCAGTAACCCGCGGTCCACGCCGGCCACCACAGACATGCGACAAGCAACGGCAACGCGACGATCCGCGACAGGGTGAGCAGGTTCGGCACGGTCAACATCGACGCAAGACTTAGGGACGACGCCCGGCCCCCGCAACGATCCTTTGGGCTTTCGGCGTTGCGCCCCGCCACCCCGGCCTTGAGCCGGGGTCCATCGCGAGGCAAGCGCGAGGCGAGAGGCTCTCGCCGACGGTCCCGAGGCGCGCTGGACGCCGGGTGACGTTAGCCCACGCCCCTCGACTATCCGATGTCCGCGTTCGCAGGGACATAAGGACCGGCCCAAGGTTATCCACCGGAACAACTCTTACCGGTTGGCGTCCGCACGGCCGCTAGGCTATGCCCTGCCACGATCTCGCCACATCCGGGGCTCTTTCCCATCATGATCAACGCCCTAGGGCTTCTGAAGCGCCGACGATTTCTGCCGCTCTTTTCGACGCAGTTCCTCGGCGCCTTCAACGACAATCTGTTCAAGACCTCGATGGTGCTGTTCGCCACCTATGAGATCTTTGCCGATCCCAAGCAGGAAAGCTTTTTCAACGCGCTCGCGGCCGGGCTGTTCATCATCCCCTTCTTCCTGTTTTCGGCGCTCGCCGGGCAGATCGCCGACACCACCGACAAGGCGCGGATCATCCGCTACGTAAAGCTCGCCGAATTCGTCATCATGGCGCTCGGCAGCGCCGGATTGCTGCTCGGGCGCGCCGGGGTGCCGACGCTGCCGGTGGTCCTGATGCTCGCCGCGGTCACCGGCCTTGGCATTCACTCGACTTTCTTCGGCCCGATCAAATATGCCATCCTGCCGCAGCATCTCGACGAGGATGACGTGCTCGGCGGCACCGGGCTGGTCGAGGCGGGCACCTATCTCTCGATCCTGCTCGGCACGATCCTCGCCGGGTTCATCTATCATTCGGTGATCGCGGTCGCCGCGCTCACCTTTGCGGTGGCGCTGGCCGGCTATGTCACCGCGCGGCAGGTGCCGCCGGCGCCGCGGCTCGGCCCGCCGCTGACGCTCGATCTCAACCCGCTGCGCGCCTCGTGGCGGCTGGTCAACGGGACGATGCATATCCCGCGGCTGTTCCTCGCGATCTGCGCGATCAGCTTCTTCTGGGCGATCGGATCGGTGCTGATCGTGATCTTCCCCCCGCTGGTGAAGAACGTGCTGACCTGCGACGCCAGCGTGGCGAGCCTCGTCCTCGCGATCTTCTCGGTCGGGGTGGCGATCGGATCGGTGGTGATCAACCTGATGCTGCGCGGGCATATCTCGGCGAAATTCTCACCCGCCTCGGTGATCGCGATGGGCGGCGCGGTGCTGGCCTTCTGGCTCGCGGTCAAATCCTGGACCCCGGCGCCTCCCGGCCAGCTCTACGGCATTGTGGAGTTCATCCACCACCCCGGCGCCGTGTTCGTGATCCTCGGGCTGGTCGGGGTCGCGGTATTCGGCGGGATGTTCGTCGTGCCGCTTTACGCCTTTCTCACCACCACGGTGCCGAAGGACCAGACCGCGCGAACGGTGGCGGCGAACAATGTCGTCAATTCGGGCGCGATGACGATCGGGTCATTGCTCGTGGCGGGACTGACCTGGTTCGGGGTGACCGCCAACGATCTGCTGCTGGCGGTGGTGGCGATGTGTTTCGTCTCCGCCTGGCTGGCGCAGAAACTCCACCTCGCCTGCGACTGATCACATCAGCAGCGTCCAGATACAAACGAAGAAGGCCGTGAAGCTCAGCACGAACAGCTTGAGATCCTGATCCTGGCTACGCTCGACCGGGGCGGCGAGCGCGACGGGCGGCAACGAGCGGCGCAGCGGATGCCGGGCGGCCTCGTTGGTGGTGACAAGCGGACGTTTCATAGCGGTGAGTTAACGCCGCATTTACGATTTGGGCCATGGCTAAAGAGCGTTAACGCGCGCCTGTCCCACGGTGGCACGGAAAACAGGAGGAAGGATCATGGCGCTCTACGAATTTCGCGGGAAACGGCCCGCCTGCGACGCCACCGCCTGGGTCGCCCCCACCGCCGACGTGATCGGCGATGTCGTGCTGGCGGAAGAAACCAGCGTGTGG
>JAFKLV010000572.1 GCA_017304125.1 Sphingomonadales bacterium | reverse complement strand
CCTGTGTCATGTTGACGTTCGATCCCTCGAGCGTCCCGGCAATCACCTTGCCGTCGAGGTTTTCGGGCAGCGACCCGCCGCCGCGGACGTGGAGCAGGTTATCCAGCCCCTTCACCGTATCGGCGCCATTGTCCGAGACGAGCTTGATCTTATCGACCACCTGCGGCTTGCCGCTGGTATCCCCCTGCGGGATGATCGAGATCGACCCGTCCGAACCGATCGTCAGCCCGCTATAGGGCGGGATGGTGATCGGGCCGGACTGGCCCATCACGAGGAAGCCGTCGCCGGTCTGCAGCGTGCCCGACGGCGAGACCGAAAAGTCGCCGCGCCGCGTATAGGCCTCGCCACCGTCGGGCGCCTGCACCGCGATCCAGTCGTTGCGGCCGTCGACCGCGACGTCGAGCGGGCGCCCGGTGGCCATCATCGTGCCCTGCTGGCGATCCGCGTCGGTGATCTCCGACGAGGTCGGCGAACGCGCCATCAGCGACGCGCCGCCCCCGGTGAGCTGGATCTGGTCGAACACCACCCGATCGGCGCGAAAGCCGGTGGTGGAGGCGTTGGCCATATTGTTGGCGATCGCCGCCTGCGCCTGCATGTGCGCGCGCAGCCCCGTCGCCGCCGTATAGACCAGTTTGTCCATCTACGCCTCCAGCCCGTTCCTGATGATCACGAACGCAGGTTGATGATCGTCTGGGAGACCTGATTGTCGGTATCGAGCGCCTTGGAATTGGCCTGGAAGTTCCGCTGCGCGGCGATCAAATTGACCAGTTCCTCGGTGATATCGACGTTCGACTGCTCCAGCGTGCCGCTCATCAGCGAGCCGGCGCCGTTGTTGCCGGCCTGGCCCGCGATCGGCGCGCCCGACAGGCCGGTCTGCGCCCAATAGCCCGATCCGAGCTGGCGCAAGCCGGCCGGATTGCTGAAATTGGCGATCGCCACCATGCCCAGATTCTGCACGTCGCCGTTCGAATAGCTGGCCTTGACCAGCCCCTTGGCGTCGACCGTGACCCCCTGAAGCTGCCCGATCGCGGCGCCGTTCTGGCTGCGCGAGGCAACGTTGAACGGCGAGGCGAGCATGGTCGTCGCGCTGCCGAAACCGAGCGTGATCGTCTGCGCGCCGGTCGCGCCCGACGGGGTGACCGGATCGGAGGTCGACGTGCCGCCGCTGGTGAGCTGGCCACTGCTGTTGAAGGTCATCGTGACGTTGCCGGCGCCGCCGACCGTCACCGCCTGATCGCCGATGAAGCTATAGGCCGACCAGGTGCTGTTGCCCGACGCGTCCGGCGCGCTCTCGCGACGGAAATAGGTCGTCATGGTCAGCGGGTTGCCGCTGTTGTCATAGACCGTGGTCGAGGTCGAATTGTTATAGGTCGACGGATCGAAGCGGCTGAACGTGCCGCCGGTCGGCATCGCCGCGCTCGACGACAGGTTGAGCGAATAATTCACCGCCGTGGTCGGCACCGCGGTGCCGCTGGTCGCCGGCAGCTTGAGCGACACGGTCGAATCGATCCCGGTCGCGACCACCGCGCCCGATCCGTCGACCGGATAGACCTGCAGCCGGCCGCCGTTCTGATCGACCACTTCGTTGTCGGCATTGACGCTGAACGCGCCGTTGCGGGTGTAATCGACCTGCGCCGCATCGGGATTGGGCTTCACGGCGAAGAAGCCGTCGCCCGAGATCGCGAGATCGAGCCCGTTGGCCGACTGGACGAGATTGCCCTGGCTGAACTGCTGGACGTTGCCCTTCACCAGCACGCCCGAACCGACCGCCGAGGTCGGCGACGAGGTGAGGTTGCTGGCGATGACGTCGGCAAATTCGGTGCGCGACTTCTTGAAGCCGTTGGTGGCGACGTTGGCCAGATTGTGGCTGATCGTCGCCATGTCGGTCTGTGCTGCCTGAAGGCCGCTAAGCGAAGTGTAGAAGGCCATGGATATTGCTCCTGTTGGACTCAGCCGATCTGGCGAACATTGGCCGCGGCGACGTCGCCGATGCCGGGGAGGGAGAGGACGGCGCTGCCGGTAGCGGTCGACACCGACTGGACGGGCGCCCAGACGAGGCCGGTGGACGAAACGGTCGCGCCATTATTCTGTGCGTTGACTGCGACGGTGAACGGCCCGCTGCCGGCGTCGGTGCCCTGATCGGTCTTGCCGTCCCAATCATAGGTCATCGTGCCCTTGGCATGCGCGCCGAGCTTCATCGTCTTGAGCACCTGCCCGTTCGAATCCGAGATGGTGACGTTGACGTCGGTGGCATCGCTGCCCAGCTCGACCGCGCCGGCGATCCCGCCCGACGTGCGGCCGTAAGCGGTGCTGCCGGGGACGAGCACGGTCTTGCCAATATAGCTCACCGCATCCGAGGTGGTGGTCGCCCCGAGCTTGTCGGCGATCGCCTTGAGCGTCGTCGACATGTCCGAAATGCCGGCGAGCGACGAGAATTGCGCCATCTGCGCAACCATCTGCGTATTGTCGACGGGCGAGAACGGATCCTGATTCTTCATCTGCGCCGTCATCAGCGTCAGGAAATCGGACTGGGTGAGCGACGTCCCGTTCGGCTTGTTCGTCGTTGCCGTGCTGTTCGACGCGGTGCCGTATCGGGTGATGCCGAGCGACGCGAGCGTCGAATCATACGTGCTGGTGTTGGTGGTCGTGGTCATGGATCAGCGCCCCATCTTGATCGTGTCGAGGATCAGGCTCTTGGCCGTGTTCATCACCTCGACGTTGTTCTGGTAGCTGCGGGCGGTCTCCATCATGTCGACCAGCTCGCGGGTTTCATCGACGGCAGCCTCGTAGATATTGCCGTCTTTGTCGGCGATCGGGTTGCTCGGGTCGTAGCGCTTGGTCGGCGTGTTGCCGGCGGTCACGACCTGCACCGCATCGACCGTGGAAAGCCCCGACGCCTGATCGTAGCTGGTGCGGAACACCGGCTTGATCGAGCGATAGGCGGCATCCTCCGACCCGGCGGTGCCGCCGGCGTTGGCGAGGTTCGACGCCGTAGTGTTCATCCGCACGAGCTGCGCGGACATCGCGCGGCCGGCGACCTGGAAAATCGTCATTGGCGCGTTGGTCGCCATGCTCATTCTCCCTTCAGCGCGCGCGTGAGCTGGCTGATCCGCCCGTTCAGGAACGACAAGGTCGTCTGATACTGGACGGCGTTTTCGGCGAAGGCGGTCTGCTCCTGGCTCAGATCGACGGTGTTGCCGTCCATCGAGGGTTGCAGCGGGGTGCGATATTTCACGCTATTGTCGAACCCCGTCGCGCCGCCCTGCTCGACCGCGGACAGCGCCTGATGGAAATCGACGTCGCGCGCCTTGAAGCCGGGCGTCGAAGCGTTGGCGATGTTCGCCGCCAGCAGCCCCATGCGCTGCGAGCGCACCTCAAGCGCTGTGCCGTGAACGCCGAACAACGTGTCGTTGGCCATCGGGCCGGGTCTCCTGCACGGGAATGTGCGCGGAGAGATCAGCAAAGGTCGTGCCAATTGCCGGCCAGAGCGGATTCACCCGCCGGCGGCAGCCCCGGGCGGCAAGATGTTGCCGGTCGGCCGGCAAGCGTTGCCGCCGGCATCTCGATGCAAGGCAAAACATATCAACCGTTCGCCCTGAGCCTGTCGAAGGGCGGCCCCAATTCTCGGATGGCAGGACGCCCTT
>JAFKLV010000571.1 GCA_017304125.1 Sphingomonadales bacterium | reverse complement strand
GGCCCGCGCCGACGCGATGGGAGATCGGGCTGTTGCTCGCCGCAATGACCGCGATCTTCGCGCTGCCGGCGGCCCTCCGCCTGTGGCGGGAGGAATGGCGCGCGATCGATGCGCCGTCGGTTGCCGCGACGGCGCTCGCGATCGGTGTGCTTCCGGCGATGCATTTCGGGCATGCCGATACCGGGGCGACGAGCATCATCGGCGCGGTTCTCGCCGCCGGCACCGCCGTGTTCGGGTGGCGGGTCGCCGCGCGGCGCGAGGATACGCGCTTCGCGACGCTTGCGATTGCCGCCGCGACATTGCTGGCGATGGCGAGTTTCCAGATGCTGGTTTCGGCGGCATGGGCGCCGGCGATCGCGCTGCTCGCATTGGGGCTGGCGATACTTGCCGATCGGGCGGAGGATCGGTGGATCGAGCGCGCCGGCTGGCTGTTCGGCGCGGCCACGCTCCTGCTGCTTCTGATGAGTGAGGGCGTCGCGTGCCTGTCGGGCTGGAGCGCGCCGATCGGTATCGTCGGGCTCGCGACCTGGGGGATCCCGGCGGTGGCCGCGAGCGTGAACGCGCGCTTCGGTCGCGGGATCGCTGCGCAAGCGGCACAGCCGATCGCGGTGGTGCTTGGCTATGGCGCGGTGGCGCAGGTCGCGCCGACGGCGTGGCTGCCATTGGTGCCGGTCGCGGCGATGATCGCGCTGGCGAGTGCGCGGCGCGCGGCGCTGCTCCCCGCGATCGCGGCGACGGCGCTGCTGATGGCCGGCTGGGCATGCTGGCCTTTGCTGGTCTGGCAGTTCCAGGCGTTGAACAGCGCGTCGGGCGGGCTGGCTTCGGTCTCGGACTGGCCGGCGCCGAAGGTCGCAATCACCCATCTTGGGCTGCCCGCGCTGGCGCTGTTTGGCGCGACCTTCGTCGTGCCGTTGCCGCGCTGGCTGTGTCAGGCGGCGCGGCTCGTGAGCGCGGTCATGCTGACGATCGCGCTGCATATTGCCTATAAGCAGGTCTTCGCGATCCAGGACGCCGCGGGGTTCATCGCGCATGCGATGGCCGAACGGACGCTGTGGGAGATGCTGCTGGCGGCATGCGCGGGCGTCGCGTGGTGGCGCAGCGCGCAACGGATCGCGATCGCGCTGGGCGGCGCATCGCTCGCGCATTTCCTGTGGTTCACCGCCTTGATCGACAATCCGCTGTTCCAATTGCAGGATGTCGGGCCGTGGGCGGCGCTGTCTTATGCCATGGCGGGCGGGCTGTTGTGGTGGGCGCCGCGCGCGCTGCCCCGCTTGCGCCGCCAGCGTGACTGGCTGCTGATGGCGGTGACCGCGCTCGGCGGCTTCACCCTGCTGCGTCAGGCGTTCCACGCGCCGATCCTGCTCGCCGGTGGCACCGGGCCGGGGGAGGAGATTGCGCGCTCGGTGCTGGCGATCGTGCTCGCTGGCGGCTTCCTCTGGATCGGGATCATCCGCGGCGCGCGCGATTGGCGGATCGCCAGCCTCGCGCTGATGCTGATCGCGGTGGTGAAGGTGTTCGTGTTCGATGCCTCGGGGCTCGACGGGCTGGCGCGGATCGCGTCCTTCGCGGCATTGGGCTTCAGCCTGATCGGGGTCGGCTGGCTCTACAGCCGATATCTGCCCGATGGCGCGCGCTGATCGTCGTCCTGCATCGTTTCTGCACAACTTCCACACGGCGATCGCCGCTCGCTCTGAACATGCGGCCGGCATGTCCTTTCCCGATCACGGGAGACCGATATGCCGGCCCAAGTTTCGCGTTTCACATTTCTCGCCAAAGCCCTCGCCGCCCTGCTGTTGGTGGCGGCGGCAGACTGGCTGTTTACAGACTTTCTGATTGGGTCGTGGCTGGGAGGGCTGGCGCTGACGTGGGTTATCGCGCTTGCGCTGGTCAGGCGGGTCACCCGGCGCGGTCCGGCGCGTGTCGCGCTTATCTGCGCCGCGGGTTTTGCGCTGGCGCTGATCTATCAGCCCGGCCCACTCACCTGGGTGATGTTCTGGTCAGCCTTGTCGATCGCAGCGCTGTTGCCGCGCACCCCGGGTTTCGATGACGCCTGGCGCTGGACGATCCGTTTGCTGGCGCACGGCTTTTCCAGTCCGCTTGCACTCGTGGTAGATGTCAGGCGGCTTGCGGGAAACCGCGGCTATCAGGAGCGACCGACGATCAGGTCGACCGTCGCGATGCTGGCGCTCCCCGTTCTGATGAGCGCCTTGTTCATCGCGCTGTTCGCCAGCGCCAACCCGCTGATCGCGCAATTGTTCGCAAACGTCCGGCTGCCGTCTTTCTGGGAGGCCGGCTTCTGGTTGTTCGCGCTGGCGATCATCTGGCCGAGCCTGCGGCCGACGGCGTGGGTGACCCGCGTCGTCGAGGGGATTCCCGAGGCTGAGGTGACATTGCCCGGCGCGTCGCTGCCGTCGGTGCTGGTGTCGCTGGTGCTGTTCAACGCGGTATTCGCGATCCAGAACGGTCTCGATCTCGCCTTTCTGTGGAGCGGCGCGCCGCTGCCGGCGGGGGGCAGTCTGGCGGAATATGCGCATCGCGGGGCCTATCCGCTGATCGGGACGGCGCTATTGGCCGGAATTTTCGTGCTCACCACGATGAAACCGGGATCGCCCACCGCCGCGAGCCCCGCGATCCGCAAGCTGGTGGTGCTGTGGGTCGGGCAGAATCTGCTGCTGGTTGCTTCCTCGATCCTGCGCACGTGCGATTATATCGGAATCTACATGCTGACCGGCTGGCGGATCGCGGCGCTGGCCTGGATGGGGCTCGTCGCGCTCGGGCTGGTGCTGATCTGCTGGCGGATGCTGACCGGCAGGAGCGCGCGCTGGCTGATCAACAGCAACGCGCTGGCCGCCACGACCTTGCTCGCGGTCGCCACGATCGTCGATCTCGATGCGATGTCGGCGGAATGGAACGTCAATCACGCCCGTGAAGTGGGCGGGCAGGGCGTGGCGCTCGATCTGTGCCAGCTCAATATGATGGGGTCGGCGGCGCTGTTGCCGCTGACCGAACTCGAGGGGCGCAAGCTGGACAGCGAATTTCGCGAGCGGGTCACTTTTGTCCGGCGCGATATTCTCGCCCGGACTGCCACGGAGCAGCGCGATTGGCGGACCTGGAACTGGCTCGACCAGCATCGTCTGGATCGTGTCGGCGCGATGCCGGGCCATCGCCCGGGCCGGGCGGTGAGCGTAAACCGAGACTGCAGCGGCGCGATGATCGTCGAAGAAGTCGTGCCGCCGGCTCAGGAAACGCCGCCCGCGCAGCCTTCGACCGCACGGTCCGTGCTGCGCCCGGCATTGACCGAGAGGCCTGCCGCATGATCCAGTGTCCCATGCCCCGTACGATCCTCGTTGCCGATGACGATCCGCATATCCGCCAGTTGCTCGTCTTCGCGCTCGCCAAGGCGGGGCTCGACACGCTCGAAGCCGGTGACGGCGAGGCGGCGATCGAAATGGTCGCGCGTCATCAACCCGACCTCGTCGTCCTCGATATCAACATGCCGCGCATGGACGGGATCGAGGTTTGTCGCCGGTTGCGCGCGGCGGGCGATCTGCCGATCCTGTTCCTCTCCTCGCGCGATGACGAGATCGATCGCATCCTCGGGATCGAGCTTGGCGCGGACGATTATGTCACCAAGCCCTGCTCCCC
>JAFKLV010000570.1:1021-4669 GCA_017304125.1 Sphingomonadales bacterium | reverse complement strand
CTTCGGCACTTTGCCTTCCGCGGCATGTCGCCGGGCAATGCGGGCGAGCCGCTCCACCTTGCGTGCCGCGGCGCGGGGGAGGCGATCGAACTGGGTGCCTTCGCCGCCGACGGGCGCCAGGTGATGTCCGCGACCGCGCGCGCCTAACGCGCTTTCAGCCGGCGGTAGAGTCGTCGCAGCAGGATCAGTGCCGTCACCGCCACGCCGAGCACGAGGATCGCCACCGCCACCGCGAGCCACGGGCTGGCGAAGGCGGTGAGCAACAGCCCGGTGGTGACGATATCGCCCCCGGTCGAGAGCGCGAGGTTCGATGCCGGCTCGGGGCTGACATTGGCGAGCGCGCGCGTCCCCGCCTTCGCGCCGTGCGTCAGCAGCGCCGCGCCGCCGCCGAGCAGCAACGCGATCACCTGCCATTTCGGATCGGCCGGATCGACGATCGCCAGCGCGAGCAGCGCCCCGCCGACCGGGCGGATCAGCGTGTGGACACTATCCCACGCGCTATCGACCCACATCACCTTGTCGGCGAAGAATTCGGCCAGCGCGCCGACCCCGGCCACCGCGATCACCCAGGGATTGGCGAGCACGTCGAGCGCATGGAGATGCGCCGGCATCGCCACCCAGCCGAAATGCATCGCCAGCCCGGTGACGAACACGCAGACATAGAGCCGCCATCCGCTCAACAGGCTGACGCTGGCTGCCAGCCCGAGGATTCCCGCCGCCGTCATCGCGTGACTGTGCCACCGAACGCCCGCCCACGCACGCATTGAAATTTTTACACAATCGGGTGCGGCGTTTTCGCTTTGCTCCGTCTATCGTTTTCGAAAGCGACCATGGACGGGGGCCTCATATGAAGACCAATTATCTGATCGGCGCGGCATTGTTCGCGCTGGCAAGCCCGGCGCTCGCCGCGCCGATCACCCCCAAGGCCGGCACGCTTCCCTCCCCGGCGGAAGCGTTCCCGACCGAGCCGGGCAGCGATTATTATCTCGCCAATTACGACGCCTATGAGAAATATCTGAAGACGCTCGCCGCCACGTCCGATCGCATGAAGCTGATCGACATCGGCAAATCGGCCGAGGGTCGCACGATGTGGGTGGCGATCGTCTCCTCCCCCGCCAATCTCGCCAGGCTCGATCATTATCGCGAGATCGCGCGCAAGCTCGCCAAGGCCGAAGGCGTCAACGAAGCGCAGGCCAAAGAGCTCGCCGCCGAGGGCCGCGCGGTGGTGTGGATCGACGCCGGGCTCCACGCCACCGAAACGGTGACGACGCAGAGCCAGATCCACGTCCTCTATCGCATGCTCACCGCCGAGGACGCCGAGACCAGGCGGCTGCTCGACGATACGATCATCCTGTTCGGCCACGACAATCCCGACGGGCTCCAGCTCGTCGCCGATTGGTATATGCGCAACGCCGATCCCAAGAAGCGCGAGTTCAAGAGCATCCCGCGGCTGTACCAGAAGTACGTCGGCCACGATAACAACCGCGACAGCTTCATGGCGCAGATGCCCGAGACGGTGAACGTCAACCGCATGCTGTTCCGCGAATGGTTTCCGCAGATCATCTTCAACCAGCATCAGACCGGCCCGGCCGGAATGGTGGTGTTCGTCCCGCCGTTCCGCGATCCGTTCAACTACAACTATTCGCCGATCGTGATGACCGAGCTGCAGGAACTGGGCGCGGCGATGCACAGCCGGCTGGTGTCGGAGGAAAAGCCGGGATCGGGGATGCGCAGCGCGGCGCCTTATTCCACCTGGCATAACGGGATGGAGCGCTCGGTCGCCTATTTCCACAATTCGATCGGGCTGTTGACCGAGATCATCGGCGGCCCGACGCCGGAGAAGATCCCGCTCGTCCCCGATACCCAGCTCGCGCGCAACGACGAGCCGCTGCCGATCGGCCCGCGCGAATGGCATCTGAAGGACAGCCTCGAATATCAATATTCGCTCGATCGCGCGGTGCTCGATTATGCCTCGCGCAACCGCGAGCGGCTGCTGATGAACATCTGGCGGATGGGCAATCAGGCGATCGCGCGCGGCAATCGCGATAGCTGGACGATCACCCCCAGGGATGTCGATGCGGTCAAGGCCGCCGCGGCGGGCAAGACGCAGGAGGTGGAGGAATATTTCCGCGGGCCGCCGGCGGTCGATGCCGGGCTGTACAAGACGGTGCTCAACGATCCGGCCAAGCGCGATCCGCGCGGCTATATCCTGACCCCCGATCAGCGCGACCTGCCGACGACGATCGCGTTCCTCAACGCCTTGCTCAAGAACGGCGTCGATATCGAGCGCGCCACCAAAGCGTTCACCGTCGCCGGCAAGAGCTATCCGGCGGGCTCCTATGTGGTGAAGACCGCGCAAGCCTATCGCCCGCATGTGCTCGACATGTTCGAGCCGCAGGATCACCCGCACGACGCCGAATATCCCGGCGGCCCGCCCAAGGCGCCCTATGACATCACCGGCTATACGCTGGCGTGGCAGATGGGGGTGCAGTTCGATCGCGTGCTCGACGGCTTCGACGGCCCGTTCGAGCGCGTCACCGCGGATCTGCTGCAGGCCCCGGCCGGCAAGCAGATCGGCACCGGCGGCGCGGGCTGGATCGTCGGGCATGAGACCAATAACGGCTTCATCCTCACCAACCGCCTGCTCAAAGCCGGGGTGAAGGTGACGTGGCTGACCGACGCGACCAAGATCGGCGGCAAGGATTTTGCCCCCGGCGCGATCTGGATTCCCGCCTCGGCCGAGGCCGCGAAGATCGTCGCCGCCGCCGCCCCGCTCGGCATCGACGCCTATCGCATGGCCAAGGCCCCGGCGGGCCGGACGATCGCGCTGAAGCCGGTGCGCATCGGGCTGGTCGACAATTATGGCGGGGTGATCCCGGCCGGCTGGACCCGCTGGCTGCTCGAACAATATGAGTTCCCGTTCAGCGTGGTCTATCCCAAGGAACTCGACGCGGGGGATCTCAACGCCAAGTTCGACGTGCTGCTGTTCGCCGATGGCACCGTCACCGGCCCGCGCGGCGGCGCGTTCAAGACCGGCTATGGCGGCAAGCAGCCCGATGCCGAGGATATCCCGGCCGATTATCGCGGCTGGCTGGGCAAGGTGAGCGGCAATACCACCGCGCCGCGACTCACCGCCTTCGTGCAGGCCGGCGGGACGGTGATCACCGTCGGCGGGGCCAATTATCTCGCCTCGCTGCTGTCGCCGGCGATCCGCCCCGCGCTGGTCAACCGCAAGCCCGACGGGTCGCTCGTCGCGCTCGATCATCGCGAATTCTACATCCCCGGCTCGCTGGTCGCGGCGAAGGTCGATCCGACCAAGCCGCTCGCCTTCGGCATGACGCCGACGGTCGACATGTTCTTCGATCAGAATCAGCCGTTCACGCTGGGCACCGGCGCGACACCGGTGGCGTGGTTCGATTCCGCCACGCCGCTGCGCAGCGGCTGGGCCGTCGGGCAGGACAAGCTGAAGGGCACGGTGGCGATCGCCGACGCCGATCTCGGCCGCGGCAAAGTGTTCGCGCTGGGCACCGAAGTGACCCAGCGCGCGCAGCCCTATGCGACGTTCAAGCTGCTGTTCAACGGCATCCTCTACGGCCCGGCGGCCGCGGCGGAGCGGTGATCTACTCCCCTCCCTTGAACAAGGGAGGG
>JAFKLV010000570.1:0-920 GCA_017304125.1 Sphingomonadales bacterium | reverse complement strand
CACGAGGGAGGGGCTGGGGGAGATTGACGGCAGCTTTGCAGAGGTTACGGCGCAGCGATGCATTTCTTCTCCGATAATGTCGCGCCGGTGCATCCGGCGGTGTTCGCCGCGATGCAGGCCGCCGATGCGGTCGATTCGGGCTATGACGGCGATCGGCTGAGCCGCGCGCTCGACGCGCGTTTCTCGGCGCTGTTCGGGCGCGAGGCGGTGGTGCTGTGGATGCCGACCGGCACCGCTGCCAATGCGATCGCGCTTGCCGCGCTTTGCCCGCCTTATGGCGGGGTGATCTGCCACGGCGAAGCGCATATCCAGAACGACGAATGCGGCGCGCCCGAATTCTACACGCATGGCGCCAAGCTGATGATCGCTGGCGGCGCAGACGCGCGGATGACCCCGGAGACGGTGCGCGCGGTGGCCGATGCGATCGTCGACGACGTTCACCGAGTCCAGCCCCGCGCGCTATCGCTGACCAATGCGACCGAGCTCGGCACGGTCTATGCGCCCGATCAGGTCGCGGCGCTCGCCACGCTGGCGCGCGCCCGCGGCTGGCGCGTCCATATGGACGGCGCGCGGATCGCCAATGCCATCGTCCATCTCGGCTGCACCCCGGGGGAACTGACCGAAGGGGTCGACGTGCTGAGCTTCGGCTTCGTCAAGAACGGCGGGCTCTCGACCGAGGCTTTGGTGTTTTTCGACGCCACGCTGGCGGACGACGCGCGGCGGCGGCGCAAGCGCGGCGGGCATCTGTTGTCCAAGGGGCGCTATGCCGCGGCGCAAATCCACGCGATGCTCGACGACGATCTGTGGCTCGCCAACGCGCGCGCCGCCAATGACGCGGCGGCGCGGCTCGCGGCGGCGGCAGGCACGCGGCTGCTCCATCCGGTCGAGGCGAACGAATTGTTCCTGCGCATGACCCCGGC
>JAFKLV010000569.1 GCA_017304125.1 Sphingomonadales bacterium | reverse complement strand
GCGATCGCGCATATCCACGTCCGCGATCCGGAAACCGGCGCCGCGAGCCGCGATCCCGCGCTGTACCGCGAAGTGGTCGAGCGGATCCGTGCCTCCGACACCGATGTGATCATCAACCTCACCGCCGGGATGGGCGGCGATGTGGTGTTCGGCCCCGGCGAGAACCCGCTGCCGCTCGATCCCAGGGGCACCGATATGGTCGGCCCGCTCGAGCGGCTGGTGCATGTCGAGGAATTGCTTCCCGAAATCTGCACGCTCGATTGCGGGACGATGAACTTCTCGGCCGGCGATTATGTGATGACCAACACCCCGAGCCATTTGCGCGCGATGGCCAAGCGGGTGCAGGAACTGGGCGTTCGCCCCGAACTGGAGGTGTTCGACTTCGGCCACCTCGTGTTCGTCAAGGATCTGATCAAGGAAGGGCTGCTCGACGATCCGCTGATGATCCAGCTGTGCCTCGGCATCCCCTATGGCGCGCCAGACGATCCGATGACGACGATGGCGCTGGTCAACCAGCTCCCGGCGGGGGCGACCTTCTCCGGCTTCTCGATCGGCTCGCGGCAATTGCCGTTCGTCGCGATGGCGGTGCTCGCCGGCGGCAATGTCCGCGTTGGGCTGGAAGACAATCTCTGGCTCCAGCGTGGAGTGAAGGCGTCGAACGCCGATCTCGTCACCCGCGCGAGGACGATCATCGAGGCGATGAACGTCCGCGTGATGGGGCCGGCCGAGGTGCGCGAAAAGCTCAAGCTGCGGAAGGTCGCCTGATCGTGGCGGCCACGGTGCGCAAGGCCGGGCTGGTCGGCGGCGGGGTGATCGGTGCCGGCTGGGCGGCGCGGCTGCTGCTCAACGGCATCGACGTCGCGATCTTCGATCCCGATCCCGAAATCGGCCGCAAGGTGGAGACGGTGCTGGCCGGCGCGCGGCGCGCGTGGCAGCGGCTGGTCCCCACCGGGTTGCCGGCCGAGGGCAGGCTGCGGCTCGCCTCCTCGGTCGAGGATGCGGTTTCCGAAGCCGATTTCGTCCAGGAAAGCCTGCCCGAGCGTGAGGATCTCAAGATCGACATCCTCGGCCGCATCGATCGCGCGACGCGCCCCGAGGTGGTGATCGGCTCGTCGACGTCGGGGTTGCTGCCGACGCGGCTGCAATCGGGGATGACGCATCCCGAGCGGCTGGTGGTCGGCCATCCGTTCAACCCGGTCTACCTGCTCCCGCTGGTCGAGATCTGCGGCGGCGCGGCGACCTCCGATGCGACCAAGCAATGGGCGGCGGATTTCTACACCTCGCTCGGCATGCACCCGCTGCATGTCCGCAAGGAGATCGACGGCTTTATCGCCGATCGCCTGCTCGAAGCTTTGTGGCGCGAGGCCTTATGGCTGGTCAATGACGGCATCGCCACCACCGAGGAGATCGACGACGCGATCCGCTATGGCGCGGGGCTGCGCTGGTCGTTCATGGGCACCTTCCTGATCTATCGCGTCGCCGGCGGCGAAGCGGGGATGCGGCATTTCCTCGCGCAATTCGGCCCGGCGCTGAAATTGCCGTGGACCAAGCTGGAAGCGCCCGAGCTGACCGATGCACTGGTCGATCGCGTCGCCGAACAATCCGATGATCAGGCCGGCGGCACCTCGATCCGCGAATTGGAGCGGGTGCGCGACGATGCGCTGATCGCGGTGCTTTCGGGGCTGCGCGGCGAGGATTATGGCGCGGGCAAGACGCTCGCCGATTACGCTCGTGCGCTGATGGCGAAGCTGCCGGCAACGGTGGATCAGGTGGACGAGTCGCAGCCGCTTGCGCTGCACGAGGCGCCGGTGGTGGCCGAGTGGATCGATTATAACGGCCATATGACCGAGCATCGCTATCTGCAGGTGTTCGGCGATACGACCGATGCGCTGCTACGCTATATATCGGTCGATGCCGCTTATCTGGCGAACAATGGCAGCTGGTATACCGTCGAGACGCATATCCGGCATCTCGGCGAGACCAAGGCCGGCGACCGGCTGACCGCGACGACCCAGATCCTCGGCGCGGACGAGAAACGTCTTCACGTCTTCCACAGCCTGTCGCGCGCCAGCGACGGCGCCTGCGTCGCGACTGCCGAACAGATGCTGCTCCACGTCGACGCCAAAACCGGGCGTGGCGGCCCTGCGACCGGGACGCCCGCCGCACGGGTTGCGGCGCTGGCCACGGCGCAGGCCGGGCTTGCCCCGCCCGATGGCGCCGGACGACGGATTTCAATGCCGGGAAAATAAGTCGAAAACGATAAAGAGGAGAGGGATAATGAAGATCGGATTGCTCGCGCTGCCGGCGCTATTGATTGCAGCGACCCCGGCGCTGGCCGACCCGCCCTCGGTGCCGGCGATCGGCGCGATCCAGTCCGACTTCGATGAATTCGGCCCCGCGGTGCAGTCGCTGACTTTGCCGTCGGGGCGCGTCGTGCATTATACCGATACGGGCGAGACCGGCGGTCGCACTGTTTTGTTCATCGGCGGCACCGGCACCAGCGCGCGTGCCGCAGGGATGACGGATTTCCTCAAGACGTTGCGCCAGCAGCTCAAACTGCGCTTCATCACCGTCGAGCGTAACGGCTTCGGCGATACCGCGTTCAAGCCCGACTGGGGCTTTGCCGATTATGCCGGCGAGGTGCGCGCAGTGTTCGATCATCTCGGCGTCAAGCGCTTTGCCGGCGTCGCGATCTCGGGCGGCGGCCCTTATATGGCCGCGGTTGCGGGGGCGATGCCGGAACGGGTGATCTCGGTCCATATGCTCGCCACCGCCGCCACCTCGGCCGGCTCGCCACGCTGCAAGGTGACGCTCGAACAGGCCGCTGCCGGGGTCAAAAGCTCGGTGCAGAATCCGCAAAGCTGGTGGGGCTTCCCGGCCAATAGCCCGACCTTCCGCATCCCCGGCTTCTCCGACCGCGCTTATGAGGAGGGCGCGCGCACCTTCTTCATCCGCGGCCAGATGGGTGATCCGACCCCGGAAGCGGCGGAGATGCTGCGTTATTGCGGCCCCGCCCCCGATGTATCGAAGGTCACCGCGCCGGTGCATATCTATCAGGGCGGCGCCGATCCGTTGGTGAAGATCGATCAGGCCGAATATTGGCGTAGCCATTATCCCAATGTCGCCTCGTTCCGCGTTTTCCCCGGCGAGGCGCATGACGTACAATATCGTCATTGGGATCAGGTGCTGATCGAACTCGCCGGCTTCACCGACCAACTTGTCATCTGCGACGCCGGCAAGACCCGCGCGGCGCCCAAGGCAGAAGCGGACGCGCTGGTGGCCAAGGGCGCGACGCTCGGCATCTGCGCCTGGGTGCGGCGTTAAAAGTTCTTTTTGCGAAGATTTTTCTTTCTATATCTACGCAAAGCGATTGACTCTCGCCGCTCGCCAGATCGAAACGGGCTGACGATACAGCGGCGGAGGCAATCGATGAACATCTCGCGGAAACTGATCGGCGCGGCGACGCTGGCGCTGGTGGTGTCGATCCCCGCCTCGGCGCTTGCGCGCGGCGCGACCAAGGCACGGGTCGCGACCGCTGCGCATGGTGCGGCGATCCCGTTCACCGCGGCCTCGGTCACCCGCGTCGCCGATGGCTATCGGATCGAATGGACCGGCCACAATGCCGGCGCGGTGCGCGTTTTCGCGAGCGAGCAGCGCAATCCGGTGACGAGC
>JAFKLV010000568.1 GCA_017304125.1 Sphingomonadales bacterium | reverse complement strand
CCGGGGTCCATCGGGAGGCGAGCACTGACCAAGAGCTTCCTGCCGATGCGTCAGAGGCACAATGGACCCCGGCTCAAGGCCGGGGTGACGGGTGCATGCAAATGATCGCCCCGGCCGACCTCGATCGCTTCCGCGCCGATCTCGCACGCCTCCACGATAGCGGGCGGCTCGCGCTCGCGGTGTCGGGCGGGGCGGACAGCATGGCGCTGCTCAGGCTCGCGCATGCCGCGCTGCCGGGGCAGATCATTGCGGCGACGGTCGACCACCGGCTCCGCGCCGCCGCGGCCGAGGAAGCCGCGATGGTCGCCGCGCATTGCGCCGCGCTCGGCGTTCCGCACATCACCCTCACCCCCGATACCCCGCCGGCCGGCGCCAGCATTCAGGCGCGCGCGCGGGAAGCGCGTTATGCGCTGCTCGCGGATTGGGCACGCGAGGCCGGCGCGGTCGCGCTGCTCACCGCGCATCACGCCGACGATCAGGCGGAAACCTTCCTGATGCGCGCCGCGCGCGGTTCCGGGACCGCTGGGCTGGCCGGGGTGCGCGCGCGCGCGGTCATCGCGGGTTTTCCGGTGCTGCGACCGCTGCTCGGCTGGCGCCGCGCCGAGCTGCGGCGCATCGCCGCCGAGGCCGGCGCGCCGTTCGTCGACGATCCGAGCAACGCCGATCCGCGCCACGACCGCACCCGTTTCCGCACCCTGCTCGCCGCAACCCCCGCGCTCGACGCCGTCGCGCTCGCCCGCTCGGCGACCGCGCTGGCCGAGGCGGAGACGGCGCTCGCCTTCGCCAGCGATCGTCTGTGGGCGGAGCGCGCAGCGGGCGACGCCCCCCTCACGCTCGACGTGAACGGCCTGCCGCGCGAGTTTCGCCGCCGCCTCGCGCGCCGCGCGATCAGCGAGACGCGCGCGCGCCACGCCATCGCCGTCCCCGAATGGAGCGACGCCGCCAATATCGAGCCGTTACTCGATTCGCTTGCGGCGGGCACATCGGCTACACAGGCCGGCGTGATGCTGACACCGCACGGCGATATCTGGACGGTGACGAAAGCCCCGCCGCGTCGATCAGCTTGATCGAGGTTGTTCCATTGCCATTAACCTCCCGTCGCCTACATTGGGGCGGTGAAAGGTAGCGTATGATCGACAAGGACAAGCAGCCCGGCCCCGAGAATAACGGAGGCGGCCCGAATCCGTGGATGAAGAGCCTGCTGATCTGGGTCGGCATTCTGCTCGCGCTCGCGCTCGTCGTCACGCTGTTTGACGGCAAGACGCCGACGCCGCAGGGCAATACGATCGCTTATTCGGCCTTCCTCGACAAGGTCGACGAAGGGACCGTGAAGGAGGTCAACGTCAGCCGCGACCTCATCACCGGCACGTTCAAGTCGGGTGACAAGTTCAAGACCTACCCGGTCGCCGATCCGCAGCTGACCGATCGCCTGCGCAAGGCGAGCGTCGCGATTTCCGGGCGGCCGGAAGAATCGCCGTCGATCTGGCAATATGTACTGGTCCAGGCGCTGCCGTTCCTGCTGTTCCTCGGCATCGCCTTCTTCGTGATGCGCCAGATGCAGAAGGGCGGCGGTTCGGGCGCGATGGGCTTCGGCAAGAGCCGCGCGCGGATGCTGACGCAGAAGGAAGGCAAGGTCACCTTCGACGACGTCGCCGGCATCGACGAAGCGCGTGAGGAATTGCAGGAAATCGTCGAATTCCTGCGCGATCCGTCGAAATTCGCCCGGCTGGGCGGCAAGATCCCGAAGGGCGCATTGCTGGTCGGCTCGCCCGGCACCGGCAAGACCCTGCTCGCCCGCGCGATCGCGGGCGAGGCGGGCGTGCCCTTCTTCACCATTTCGGGCTCCGATTTCGTCGAGATGTTCGTCGGCGTCGGCGCGAGCCGCGTGCGCGACATGTTCGAACAGGCCAAGAAATCGGCCCCCTGCATCGTGTTCATCGACGAAATCGACGCGGTCGGCCGCCATCGCGGCGCGGGCCTCGGCAACGGCAATGACGAGCGCGAACAGACGCTCAACCAGTTGCTGGTCGAGATGGACGGGTTCGAGGCGAACGAAGGCATCATCATCATCGCCGCGACCAACCGCCCCGACGTGCTCGATCCGGCGCTGCTGCGTCCGGGCCGTTTCGACCGGCAGGTGGTCGTGCCGCGCCCCGATATCGAGGGGCGCGTGAAGATCCTCGAAGTCCATATGAAGAAGGTGCCGCTGGCCCCCGACGTCGACAGCCGCACGATCGCGCGCGGCACGCCCGGCTTCTCGGGCGCCGATCTCGCCAACCTCGTCAACGAGGCCGCGCTGATGGCGGCGCGCAAGGGCAAGCGCCTCGTCGCGATGGCCGAGTTCGAGGAAGCCAAGGACAAGGTCATGATGGGCGCCGAGCGGCGCTCGATGGTGATGACCGAGGACGAGAAGCGCATGACCGCCTATCATGAGGCGGGCCACGCGATCGTCGCGCTCCACGAAACCGCGTCGGACCCGATCCACAAGGCGACGATCATCCCGCGCGGCCGTGCCCTCGGCATGGTGATGCGGCTGCCTGAGCGCGATTCGTACAGCTATCACCGCGACAAGATGTACGCGAACCTCGCGGTGGCGATGGGCGGGCGCGTCGCCGAGGAAGTGATCTTCGGCTACGACAAGGTCTCGTCGGGCGCCTCGGGCGACATCCAATATGCCACCGGGCTGGCGCGCGACATGGTCACCAAATGGGGCATGTCCGACAAGGTCGGCCCGGTCGAATATTCGCAGCCGGAGGGCGAAAGCTTCCTCGGTTACTCGTCGTCGCAGCCGGTGCGGATGTCGAACCAGACGCAGCAACTGATCGACGACGAGATCCGCTCGATCGTCGAGGGCGGGTTGAACCGTGCCAAGTAGGTGCTGAGCGAGCATATCGACCAGCTCCACGCGCTGGCCGGCGCCTTGCTCGAATATGAGACGCTGACCGGCGACGAGATCAAGAAGCTGATCGCCGGCGAGGAAATCGGCCGGATCGACAATGGCCCCAAGACGACGATCGTCGCGACCGCGGGGACCTCGGTGCCCAAGACGCGGCGGCCAACCGGGCCGTTCGGCAACCCCTCGCCCGCCGGAACCTGAGCGGGCGATCCTCAAATGATTTTGAAAACCCCGGCCTAACCCGCCGGGGTTTATTTTTGCAGCACGGCGAGCCGGCGCGCCCGTTCGATATCCTTCGGGCGGCCAAAGGCCCTGAGCAGGTCGCCCAGCTCTGTTCTGCTGGGGACGAACAGCATTGCGCCCCGGAGGTCGATGCGTTCGCGGCTTTCCGGTCGCACGGGGTGCCACCCGGCACCATCTCGATAAGAGAATCCGGCCATGAATTCGATCGCGAGCGGCGCGGCGCGCCACACCCCGAAGATCGCAGAACGGAAATCAGGATGAGCCGACCCACGCTCGGCCGTCACGCCGATGGTCGGCAGAATCCGCATCGCGTCCTCGATACCGAGCAGGACGTCCACATCCCCGACCCGCCCCGGATCCGCGCCATGTAGCGCAACCGCGGCGCTCGCGATGATCCACCAGGGATCATGCGCAGCTTTCATCACCGCCGCGACAGCCTCCAGCGATGCGGCCAGCGGGGCGGTGATCGCCGGCGTCATCGGATGGGGTTCATGCCCTACCCCACCCCCATATAGACCAGCAGCACCGCGAAGATC
>JAFKLV010000567.1 GCA_017304125.1 Sphingomonadales bacterium | reverse complement strand
CGTGACGGTCAGATGATAGAAATCGACCTGCATTCAGCGCGCGCCCTCATCCTTTCTTCGTCATGCCGGGGCGAGCCCGGCATGACGGTATTAAGATCAGCCTTCGAAATTGTCCGCGACGAAACGATCGAGCACGCGCACGCCATAGCCGGTCGCGCCCTTGGCCCAGGTCGAGCCGTCCTTGTCGGCCCAGACCATCCCGGCGATGTCGAGATGCGCCCATTTCACGCCCTCGTCGACGAAGCGCTGGATGAACTGCGCCGCGGTGATCGATCCGGCGCCGCGCGGGCCGACATTCTTCATGTCGGCGATCGGGCTGTCGATCAGCTTGTTATAGGCGTCGCCCAGCGGGAAGCGCCACAATTGGTCGCCGGTCGCCTTGCCCGCCGCGAGCAATTGATCGGCAAGCCCGTCGTCGTTCGAGAACAGCCCGCCATATTCGCTGCCGAGGCTGATGATCATCGCACCGGTGAGCGTCGCCAGATCGACGATCGTCTTGACCTTATACGTCTCCTGCACCCAGGTGACGCAGTCGCACAGCACCAGCCGGCCCTCGGCATCGGTGTTGAGCACTTCGATCGTCTGGCCGGACATCGAGGTGACGACATCGCCCGGGCGCTGCGCATTGCCGTCGGGCATATTCTCGACCAGCCCGCAAATGCCGATGACATTGGCCTTGGCCTTGCGCAGTGCGAGCGTCTTCATCGCCCCCGCAACCGCACCGGCGCCGCCCATGTCCCACTTCATGTCTTCCATGCCCGCGGCGGGCTTGATCGAGATGCCGCCGGTGTCGAAGGTCACGCCCTTGCCGACCAGCGCCAGCGCCGGATCGCCCGCCCCTGCGCCGTTCCAGCGCATTGCGAGCAGCCGCGGTGCGCGGCGCGAACCCTGCGACACGCCGAGCAAGGCGCCCATGCCGAGCTTGTGCATCGCCGGCTCGTCGAGCACCTCGATCTCCAGCCCGAGGCCCTGAGTGTCGGCGATCACGCGCTCGACGAAGCTTTCGGGATAGAGAATGTTCGCCGGCAGCGTGACGAGCGTGCGGGTCAGCGCCAGCCCCTGCGTCACCGCGTCGCGCGTGGTCCATTCCGCCGCGGTGCCGTCGGGCGCGGCAGCGATCGTCACCGTCGCCAGCGTCGCCTTCTGCTTTTCGGGGAGCTTGGTGCGATATTCGTCGAACCGCCACCCGCGCTGCGCCGCACCCGCCGCCAGCCGTGCCGCGGCCACCGCGGTCGCGCCGCTGCCGGCGAGATCGACCGTCACCTCGGTCGCGCCGGAGGTGATGAGCTTCGCGGTCAACGCGCCGCCGGCCCGCTCATAAGCGGCATCGTCGCCGGTGCCGACGCCGAGCAGCAGGACGCGCGTCACCCCGTGCCCTTCGCCGACATAGGCTTCCGCGACCGTCCCCGCCTCGCCCTCGAACCGCTGCCCCGAGGCAGCGGCGGCGAGCAACGCCCGCGCCCCCGCATCGACACCGGGCAGCGCCAGCGCGGCGACATCGTCTTTCCTGACGACGAACGCGACGACTTCGGCCTCGGGAGCGCGCGACTGGGCGAATACGATCTTCATTTCAAACCATCCTTCGATAGATGCGTCGGTCCCTGAGCGTTCGCGGCTCGACTGGCAAGACGTTGCAGCCCGCGCGTTGCGATGCGATAGGGCGGCAAAGCGTCGCCATGTCGGCCGCGCGAGCGAATTTGCAGGATCGCGCGTTGCGTTTTGAGCTTCTGGCCTGTTGCGCTCTTCCCTTCGTCTTGGTGGCGGGTGCTGCCGAGGCGCAGGACCTGCAGGACCGCACCGTCCAGCTTCCCTCTGCCGCGGACGCGCCGCCGGCCGCCGACGCCGCGCCGAGCGCGGACGATCAGGTCCGCTTCAGCGCCGAGGCGCTCGAATATGATTACAACGCCGATATCGTTACCGCGACCGGCGATGTCCGCATGTTTCGCCAGGGCGAACGGCTGCGCGCCGAGCGCGTGGTGTGGAACCGCAAGACCGGGCAGGTCGTCGCCAACGGCAATGTCGCGATCACCAATCCGCGCGGCGACATCGCTTACGGCGATTCGGTCGACCTGACCGATTCGCTGCGCGACGGCGTGGTCCACAACATGCTGGTGGTGCTCGATCAGGGCAGCCGTCTCGCCGCGACCGAGGGGACGCGGCACGACGACGGCTCGATCTCGATGAAGCACGCCGCCTACACCGCCTGCTCGGTGACCGATTCGGACGGCTGCGCCAAGGAACCGAGCTGGAAGATCACCGCGGTGCGCGTGCTGTACCGCCCGGATCGCGAGCGGGTCTATTATACCGGCGCGCGCATCCACGTCTTCGGCTTTGCCAGCGTGCCCTTGCCGAAATTCTCGCACCCGGTGGGCTCGGCCTATACCAGCGGCCTGCTCAGCCCGAATCTCCGGCTCAACGGGGTCAACGGGCTGGAAATGGTCCTGCCCTATTATTTCGACCTCGCGCCCAATCGCACGGTCACGATCACGCCGCATATCTTCAGCGCCGTGCTGCCGATGCTGCAAGCCAATTATCAGCAGCTCGACAGCAACGGCGCGTTCAGCGTTTCCGGCTATATCACCGCCAGCCGGCGCAGCGACGATATCTCGGCCGGCCCCGGCGCCCCGACCACGATGGCGCTGCGTGGTTATCTCGACGCCGCGGGGCGCTTCCAGCTCGACGAGAATTGGAGCGTTTCGGGCTCGCTGCGGCTCGTCACCGACCGCACGTTCCTGCGTCGTTACGACATTTCGAACGACGACCGGCTGCGCACGACGCTCGCGCTCGAACGGGTCGATCGCGACAGCTATTTCTCGCTCGCCGGCTGGGCGGTGCAGACCATGCGCGTCGGCGATATCCAGGGGCTCCAGCCGGTCGCGCTGCCCGAGCTCGACTATCGCCGCCGCTTCCAGGATCCGCTGCTCGGCGGGATCATCCAGGCACAGGTCAACACGCTGGCGATCACCCGCACCGGCGGGCAGGATACGCAGCGCGCTTTCGCTTCGTTGCGCTGGGATCTGCGCCGCATCACCACCTGGGGACAGGAGGTGACCTTCACCGCTTATTCGCGGGTCGATGCCTATAACACCAGCGACATCGCGGCGACCGTCGAGCCGAGCTATCGCGGGCTGAGCGGTTTCCATACCCGCGGCATCGCGGCGCTCGCGGTCGATATCCGCTGGCCGCTGGTCGGCCCGTTGTTCGGCGGGACACAGCGCTTCACGCCGCGGTTCCAGATCGTCGCCTCGCCGCAGATCGACAATCTCGATGTGCCCAATGAGGATGCGCGCGCGGTCGATCTGGAAGATTCGAACCTGTTCGCGCTCAATCGCTTCTCCGGCTACGACCGCTGGGAGGATTCGAGCCGCGCAACCTATGGCGCGGAATGGGCGCTGACGCTGCCCGGCTTCACGCTCTCCACGGTGATCGGGCAGAGCTATCGCCTGTCCGATCGCCCCTCGATCCTCCCGCCGGGCACCGGGTTGAGCGGGCGCTTCTCCGATATCGTCGGCCGCACCGAATTGCGCTTCCGCGATTTCGTGTCGATCATCCACCGCTATCGCGTCGACAAGGACAATTTCGCGGTCCGCCGCAACGAGATCGATACGACGATCGGGTCGCGGTCGAATTATATCATGGTCGGCTATCTGCGGCTCAATCGTAACATCACGTCGATCG
>JAFKLV010000566.1 GCA_017304125.1 Sphingomonadales bacterium | reverse complement strand
CGCCGCGATGCGATCGGCCACCACGGTGTAGCGATCGCCGTCGACCAGCACCTCGGGCACCAGCGCCCGGCTGTTATAGGTCGAGGCCATCGTCGCGCCATAAGCGCCCGCGGTGCGGAAGATCGCCAGATCGCCGCGCGCGACGCGGTCGATCGTCCGCCCCATCGCGAACGTATCCCCGGTTTCGCACACCGGGCCGGCGATATTGGCGGTCATCGTCTCGCCGGTCGGCCGTACCGCCGCGAAATCGTGCCACGCATCGTACATCGCCGGGCGCGCAAGGTCGTTCATCGCCGCATCGACGATGACATAGGGATTGATCACCCCCGGCTTGACCCAGATCACCTCGGTCAACAGCACCCCGGCATTGCCCGCGATCACCCGGCCCGGCTCGAACATCAATTCGACATCCCAGCCCGCGGTCGCCCGCGCCACCATCGCGCCATATTCGGCCGGCGGCGGCGGCGCATCGCCCTCGCGATACGGCACGCCGAGCCCGCCGCCGAGATCGACATGCGTGATCACATGCCCGCGCGCGCGCAGCTCGGCGACCAGCTCGCCGACCCGGCGATAGGCCGCCTCGAGCGGGGCGAGATCGAACAGCTGGCTGCCGATATGGATCGCGACGCCGCGCAAATTGATCCCCGGCAGCGGCGCGAGCCGGTCGAAGATCGCCGGCGCGAGATCGATCGGCACGCCGAACTTATTCTCTTTCTTGCCGGTGGAGATCTTGGCGTGCGTCCCCGCATCGACATCGGGATTGACGCGCAGCACCGCCGGCGCGGTCAGCCCGCGCGCCGCGGCGAGCGCGGCGAGCACCACGCCCTCTTCCTCCAGCTCGAGGTTGAACTGGCCGATCCCGGCCTCCAGCCCGCGCACCAGCTCGGCGTCGGTCTTGCCGACCCCGGAGAACACCACGTCATGCGCCGGCATCCCCGCCGCCAGCGCGCGCGCCAGTTCGCCGCCCGAGACGACGTCGGCGCCATAGCCTTCGTCGGCCAGCACGCGCAGCACGCCGATATTGGGATTAGCCTTGATCGCATAGGCGAGATGGACCTTGCCCGCGGCCTTCAGCCCGTCGCGAAACACCTGCGCATGCCGCCGGAAGGTCGAGGCGGAATAGACATAGACCGGCGTGCCCACCTCGGCCGCGATCCGCTCGAGCGACACTCCCTCGCAGTGGAGCGCGCCATCGATCATCGAAAAATGGTCCATCAGCGCGGCGGCAGGTCGAACTGGTCCGACCGGCGATCCTGAGAGTTGGTGAGCAGATCGTCGCCGCGCTTCGGCCGTGCCTGCGCCGAGGGATCGATCAATCGGCTGCCCGACGGCGGGGTTTCCGCGCCATAAGGGGCGGGCGGCAGGCTTTCGCCCTTGGCCGGGCGCAGCGGATGCGTCCGGCCACAGGCGGCAAGCAACAACAGCGAGCCGAGGACGACCACCGCCCCCCGCGTCACAAAGGCGCGCTTCATCGTCATTCTCCCCGTGCCGCGCGGATCGCGGCGCGCACATTATCCGGCGCAGTGCCGCCGAAGCTGGTCCGGCTGGCGACCGAGGCATCGACCGACAGCACCGAATAGACCCGATCGTCGATCCGCGCGTCGATCGCCTTGAGATCGGCGAGCGGCACCTTGTCGATCGTCACGCCCAGCGCCTCGGCGCGCGCCACCGCGCGGCCGGTGATATGATGCGCCTCGCGGAACGGCACATTCGCCTCGCGCACCAGCCAGTCGGCCAGATCGGTGGCGGTGGCATAGCCGCTCTCGGCCAGCGCGCGCATCCGATCGGTGCGGAAGGTGGCGCTCTCGATCATCCCGGTCATCGCCGCGATGCTCAGCCCGAGCAGGTCGTGGCATTCGAACACCGGCGGCTTATCGTCCTGCATGTCTTTCGAATAAGCGAGCGGCAGCCCCTTCATCGTCACCATCAGGCTGACGAGGCAGCCGGTGATCCGCCCGGCATGGCCGCGCACCAGCTCGGCCGCATCGGGGTTGCGCTTCTGCGGCATGATCGAGCTGCCGGTCGACCATTGATCCGAAAGAGCGACGAACCCGAACGGCTGCGACGCCCACAGCACGAATTCCTCGGCCAGCCGCGACAGATGCAGCGAGCATTGCGCGGCGGCGGTGAGATATTCGATCGCGAAATCGCGGTCGGACACCGCATCGAGCGAATTGCGCGTCGGCCCGTCGAAGCCGAGCGCCGCCGCGGTGGCGTGGCGATCGAGCGGAAAGCCGGTGCCGGCCAGCGCCGCCGAGCCGAGCGGGCACAGGTTCATCCGCGCCCGCGCATCGGCGAAGCGCGACGCATCGCGCGCGATCATCTCATGATAAGCCATCAGATGATGACCCAGCGTCACCGGCTGCGCCGACTGGAGATGGGTGAAGCCGGGCATCACGTCGCCGGCATGTTGCTCGGCCCGCGCGAGCAATGCGGCATCGAGCGCGGCGAGCGCGGCGCGCGTCTGGTCGATCGCGTCGCGCACCCACAAGCGGAAATCGGTCGCCACCTGATCGTTGCGGCTGCGCGCGGTGTGCAGCCGCCCCGCGACCGGGCCGATCGCCGCGGCGAGCCGCGCCTCGGTGAGCATATGAATGTCTTCGAGCGTCAGATCGTCGGGAACGCCGTTCGCATCATAATCCGCGGCGACCGTATCGAGCCCGGCGCTGATCGTGGCGGCATCCTCCTGCGCGACGACGCCGCGCGCGGCCAGCATCGCGACATGCGCCTTGGACGCAGCGATGTCTTGACGCCACATGCGCTTGTCGAATGGGATCGAGGCGTTAATCTCACGCATCACTGCTGCGGGGCCTTCGGCAAACCGACCGCCCCACATCTGATTGGAACCGCTCATGGCTTCGCGTTCGGCGATCGTCTTTCTCCTCGGGCTGGCACTGGCCGCCGCCGGCTGCGATAGGCAAAGGCCCGGCGACGGGCAAGCGACTGCCGCGCATAATGCAACCTCGCCCGACGAAGTGCAGCCGACGCGCAAGAGCCATGGCGCACACAACGCGGTCGATCGCCACCAGCGCGGGCTCGCACCGGTCGACGCCTTCTTCATCTCGCCCGACGGCCAGCGCACCCGCATCGCCGATTTCCGCGGCAAGCCGGTGCTGCTCAACCTGTGGGCGACGTGGTGCGCGCCATGCGTCAAGGAACTGCCGACGCTCGACGCGCTCGCCGGGCAGCTCGGCGACAAGGTGACGGTGCTCGCGGTGAGCCAGGATATGGAGCCGGCCAAGGTCGCGCCCTTCGTTGCCGCGCGGCATCTGACGCGGCTGAAGCCCTATACCGATCCCGAAATGGGGCTCAGCCTCGGCTATCGCATCAACCTCCCGACCACGATCCTGTTCGACGCCAAGGGGCATGAAGTGTGGCGCACCTCGGGCGAAATGGACTGGACGAGCGATGCCGCACGCAAGCTGATCGACGAGGCATTATAAGCTGGATTGATCGCAAGCGGCGGGACGCGCGCGCCGGCGCGTGATGCGATCCATGCCGACGAAGGAGATCGTCATGTCCCAGTCTTTGCCGTCGAAAACCATCGCCTCGCCGGTCGGCGAGCTGACCCTGGTCGCCGAAGGGAATGCGCTCGTCGCGATTCTGTGGGAGGGCGACGATCCGGCGCGCGTGCCGCTGCCCGCGCTGGTCGATACACCCGATCATCCGGTGCTGTGCGAAACC
>JAFKLV010000565.1 GCA_017304125.1 Sphingomonadales bacterium | reverse complement strand
GGAAACGACGCGGATGTTCTTCCCTTGCTGAGAATTATCGACGGATCAGCCTTCGTGCGTCGGCGAGCCGGAACGCGCCGAACAGGAAGGTCGCCGCCACGTAGCCCAGCCCGCCGAGCGCGACCAGCACGAACATCGCCCCCCAGCGTTCGAGGCTCGGCCCGGTGGTATAAGGGCGGAACAGGTCATTGGCGAAATACATCACCCCGCCCATCAGCAGCGCGGCCGCCGCCAGCCGCCACGCGCGGCGGCGAAGCTGCGCATCGGGGTCGAAATGCCCGCGCCGGCGCAATTCGTGCCACAGCATCCACACGTTGACGGTCGAGGCGAGCGCGGTGGCGAGCGGCGGCCCCATGTGCTTGAGCGGCAGGATGAAGGCGAGGTTGAGGACCAGATTCACCCCGATCGAGATCGTCGCGAAGCGCACCGGGGTCTTGGTGTCCTGCCGGGCATAATAGCCGGGGGTCAGCACCTTGACGAGAATGTAGCTCGGCAGCCCGACCGAGAAAGCGGCGAGCGCCTGCGCGGTCGCCACGGTATCGCCGGGGTTGAACTTGCCGTGCTGGAACAGCGCCGCGACGATCGGGCCACCGCAGACGATCAGCGCCACGGTCGCGGGGAGGGTGAAGAACAGCGCGAGTTCCATCCCGCGGTTCTGCGTTTCCATCGCTGCCGCATCCTCGCCGCGCCCGAGCTGCGAGGAAATGGTGGGGAGCAGGACGGTGCCGAGGCCGATCCCGATCAGCCCGAGCGGGAGCTGGTTCAGCCGATCGGCGAAATAGATGTAGCTCACCGATCCCGCCGACAGCAGGCTTGCGGCCAGCGCGGTGGAGATGACGAGGTTGATCTGCACCGCGCCGGCGCCCGCCGCGGCCGGCCAGATCAGCGTGAGCAATTTCTTCACATCGGGATTGAGCTGCGGCCGGCGGATCCTGAGATGGACACCGGCACGGCGGCACGCCCAGGCCAGCCACAATAATTGCAGCGCGCCCGATATCGTTACCGCGAATGCCTGGTTGCGCGCGGTGAACAAAGGCTCGTGGCTGTGGAAGAACAAGAGCGCAGCGATCAGCGTCAGGTTGAGCAGGATCGGCGCCGCCGCCGCGACCCAGAAGCGGTGCAGCGAATTGAGGATCCCGCCGAGCAGCGAGACGAGGCTGATCAGCAGCAAATAGGGAAAGGTGATCCGCGACAGCTCGACCGCGAAGGCGAACTGTTCGGGGGTGGCGGCGTGGAACCCGCCCGAGAGCAGCCAGGTCACGGGCCAGGCCGCGATTTCCATGATGATCGTCATCACGATCAGCACGGGGAGCAGCACCGACAGCGCATTCTCCGCGAAGGTCACCCCGTCGCTCAGGCCGCGCCCTTCGGGGTCGGCGACCTTGCGGTTGAACATCGGGATGAAGGCGGCGGAGAAGGCGCCCTCGGCGAAGAGCGCGCGGAACATGTTGGGCAGGCGGAACGCGATCAGGAACGCGTCCGACGCAAAGCCCGCGCCGACAAAGCGCGCGAACAGCGAATCGCGCACCAGCCCGAGCACGCGGCTCGCCAGCGTCAAACCGCCGACCGAACCGAGCGCACGGGTCAGGTTCATGCCGTCATACCTCCCCTCCCTTGAACAAGGGAGGGGTCGGGGGTGGGTTGGCCGGCGAGGAAGCGGATCAGTGCCCCCCATACCGACCCACCCCCAACCCCTCCCTTCCAGGGAGGGGAGTAAGCGGGGCGGGTCAATGCCGGTTCAAAATAGCCCACAGGGCGGATGTCTTTAATCGACGCTCAGGCGTTGCCGATCTCGCCCGCTTCGCCCTGCTGGTCGCGCGCGGCGGCCTGCTGGTGATAGAGGCCGTTGAAATCGACCGGCTCGAGCAGCAGCGGCGGGAAGCCGCCGTCGCGGATCGCATCGGCCACCACGCGGCGCGCGAACGGGAACAGCAGGCGCGGGCCTTCGCCAAGCAGGAACGGCTGAACCGCATCGAGCGGCACGTTGCGCAGCCCGAACAGCCCGGCGTAGGCCAGCTCGACGAGGAAGGCGACGGTGCCGGCGCTCTCGGCGCGGATCTCGACCTTGAGCGTCACTTCATGGACGTCTTCGGCGACCTGCTGCGAGCCGATGTCGAACTGCACGTTGATCTCCGGCGCCTGCTGGCTCTGGTAGATCGCCGGGGCGTTCGGGTTCTCGAACGACAGATCCTTCACATATTGCGAGATCAGCCCGACCTGCGGCAGCGTGTCGGCGCCGTTGGGCAGCGGCGCACCGCCGGTCGTCACGCCATTATCCTGTTCGGCCATCTCGTCCTGTTCCTCAAAATGATGCGATGAAGGCGCCGTTTAGCGCCCCGAAAATCGGTGCCCGCGCGCCTAGCAGCAGCATTACGCGGTTTCAACGCCGCGAAAAATTGAATCGTAGGGATATCGCGCCTATGTTGGGGGTTCAGTTAGCGGAGGCCGAGTGTTCTATATTGTCCTTCTCGCGATGGTCGCCGGGTTCCTGGCGCTGCGTCTCTACTCGGTGCTCGGCAAGCGCACCGGGCATGAGCAGCCGTTGCCGAAGCCCGCGGACGTGCCGGCCGGCGCGGTCGCGCGTACCATCGACGTGACCCCGGAAGTGCGCGAAACCACGGTCCGCCCGATCGAAACCGGCGCGGAAGCTGGGCTTCGCGCGATCGTGTCGGGCGAGCCCGGCTTTGATGTGCCGCGCTTCCTGGAGGGCGCGCAGGCAGCCTATCGCATGATCCTCGAAGCGTTCTGGCGCGGCGACGACAAGGCGCTGGCCGGTCTGGTCGAGCCCGATGTCGCGCATGCCTTTGCCGAATCGATCGCGGCGCGCACCGCCGCGGGCGAGGTGCTGGAAAATCGACTCGTCTCGATCGAGCGGGCGACGATCGTCGGCGCCGCGTTGTCGGGGCGTGACGCGCGGATCACCGTGCGCTTCGACGCCGATATCGCCGCGGTGACCCGCAATGCCGAAGGGCAGGTGATCGCCGGGTCGACCAGCGATGCGGTGGAAACCCACGACGTCTGGACCTTCGCGCGGACGCTGAAGAGCAGCGATCCGAACTGGAAGCTCGCCGACACCGACGAAGCCTGAGCGCAATCCGTTCAGCCCCATATCCTCTGTCACCCCGGACTTGTGCCGGGGTTCACCGGCAGGCAAAGGCTAGGCAAGAGCTTCTTGCCGTTGAACCTGAGGCTCGGTGGACCCCCGGCACACGGCCGGGGTGACGTGGGATAAGGGGCAGTGTTGCGTAATGTCGAATAGTCCTGAGCGAAGCGGCGGCATGATCCGTCGAGGGGGATTTGCGCTGGCTAGCGCGCTCGCTTTGTCCGCCTGCGTCGGCGGGGTCGAGCCGCCGCAGCGTCCGGGCAATGTTCGCCCGCCGCGCCCGTCCGGCGAATTGCCGGTGCGCCAGCCCACGCCTGCCACGCCCTTGCCGCCGGTGCCGCAGACCGCCACGCCGGGGGCCGCGAGCGCCGCCGCCGCGGGACTGGCGCGCGGGCCGGACGTGTCGAGCCTGCCGATGACCCGGAACGGGGCGGCACAGGCGCTCGCCGCCTTTCGCACCTCCTGCCCGTCGCTGGTGCGGCGCTCCGACGTCTCGGGGCTGACCAGCGGTGCCGATTGGCAACCGGCCTGCGCCGCTGCCGCCAATACGACGCCCGGTGATGCCGCGGCCTTCTTCGCCGATCAGCCAGCCCTTGGCG
>JAFKLV010000564.1 GCA_017304125.1 Sphingomonadales bacterium | reverse complement strand
AAAATAGCGTCGAGGTCAATCGCGCCGCCGCGCTGGGCGGGGTCGCGCACGGCTTTCTCGGACGGCGCGGCGGGGTGTCCACCGGGCTGCACGGCGGGCTCAATGTCGGCACCGGCTCATCCGACACCCCCGAAGCGCTCGCCGAAAATCGCCGCCGCGCGACCGAGGCAGTGTTGCGCGGCGCAACTTTGGTGACGGTCTATCAGGTCCATTCCGCCGATTGCGTGACGGTGCGCGCGCCGATCGACCACGCGTTGCGCCCGCATGCCGACGCCTTGGTGACCGACCGCCCGGGCCTCGCGATCGGCGTGCTGACCGCGGATTGCGCCCCCGTCCTGCTCGCCGATGCCGCGGCCGGGGTGGTCGGCGCGGCGCATGCCGGGTGGAAAGGCGCGCTGGCCGGGGTCACCGATACGACGATCATCGCGATGGAAGCGCTCGGCGCGCGGCGCGACCGGATCGCGGCGGCGGTCGGCCCGTGCATCGCGCGGGCAAGCTATGAGGTCGACCGCGCCTTCCAGCACCGCTTCGAGCAGGCCGACCCGGCCAACGAACGCTTCTTCGTCGACGGGCGCGAAGGCCATGCACAATTCGATCTGGAGGCCTATGTCGCGCACCGCCTCGCCGCGGCGGGGCTGACGCGGATCGAGACGTTGGGGCTCGACACTTATGCCGACCCCGATCGCTTCTTCAGCTACCGCCGCGCCACCCACCGCGGCGAGCCCGATTACGGGCGGCAAATCTCGATCATCGGGCTCTAACCCAAAAAAAGCCCCTCCCCGGAAGGGGAGGGGCTTATCCGCAGTTACAACACGAACCGGCTAAGGTCGGTATTCCGCGCGACACTGGCGAGCTGCTTGTCGACATAGGCCGCATCGATCGTCAGCGAACCGCCGGCGCGGTCCTCGGCGTCGAAGCTCACTTCCTCGAGCAGCTTTTCCATCACCGTCTGCAACCGCCGCGCGCCGATATTCTCGATCTCGCCGTTCACTTCGGCGGCGATCCGCGCCACCGCGCGAATGCCGTCCTCGGTGAAGTCGATCGCCACCCCCTCGGTGCCGAGCAAGGCGCGATATTGCGCCGGCAGCGACGCCTTGGTGTCCGACAGGATCGAGACGAAATCCTCCTCGGTCAGCGCCTTCAGCTCGACGCGGATCGGCAGACGCCCCTGCAGTTCGGGGAGCAGATCGCTCGGCTTGGCGACGTGGAACGCGCCCGAGGCGATGAACAGGATATGGTCGGTCTTCATCGGCCCATATTTGGTCGAGACGGTGGTGCCCTCGATCAGCGGCAGCAGATCGCGCTGAACGCCTTCGCGGCTGACCGAGCCGCCGCGCACGTCGCTCACCGCGATCTTGTCGATCTCGTCAAGGAAGACGATCCCATTGGCCTCGGCATCGGCCAGCGCGACGCGGCTCACCTCATCCTGATCGAGCCGTTTGTCGGCTTCCTCCTCGACCAGTTTCTCCCATGCCGCGGGAACGGTGAGCTTGCGGCGCTTGGTCTGCCCGCCGCCGAACGCCTTGCCCATCATCTCGGACAGGTTGATCATCCCGACCGACCCGCCGCCGGGCAGATCGAACGGCATTTGCGGCGCCTGCTGCAGCTCCAGCTCGATCTCGGTCTGCTGGAGATGCCCGTCGCGGAAGCGCTGGCGGAAGCTTTCGCGCGTCGCCTGGCTGGCATCCTTGCCGACCAGCGCGTCGAGCAGCCGCGCCAGCGCGGCTTCCTCGGCCTTGTCCTTCACCGCATTGCGGCGGCGCTCCTTCTCCAGCCGCACCGCTTCCTCGACCAGATCGCGCGCGATCTGCTCCACGTCGCGGCCGACATAGCCGACCTCGGTGAACTTGGTCGCCTCGACCTTGACGAACGGCGCATCGGCCAATTTGGCCAGCCGGCGGCTGATCTCGGTCTTGCCGCACCCGGTCGGCCCGATCATCAGGATGTTCTTGGGGGTCACCTCGTCGCGCAATTCCGCGCCGAGCTGCTGGCGGCGCCAGCGATTGCGCAGCGCGACGGCAACCGCGCGCTTCGCTTCCTTCTGCCCGATGATATGCGCATCGAGCGCGGCGACGATCGCCTTGGGGGTGAGATTGTCGTTCATGTCGTCCTTCAATCGTCATCCCAGCGAAAGCTGGGATCGTGTGCGGCAAATGCGCGTGTCGGCAACTGGGCGACCCCGGCTTTCGCCGGGGTGACGGGGAGATTTATGCGGCGCTGTCGAGCGTTTCGACCACCAGCCGGTCGTTGGTGAACACGCATAGCTCGGCGGCGATCTTCATCGATTTGCGCGCGAGCGTTTCGGCATCCTGCTCGTAATCGGCGAGCGCGCGTGCGGCGGAGAGCGCGAAATTGCCCCCCGATCCGATCGCGGCGATCCCCGCCTCGGGCTCCAGCACGTCGCCATTGCCGGTCAGGATCAGCGTCACGTCCTTGTCGGCGACGATCATCATCGCCTCCAGATTGCGGAGATATTTATCGGTCCGCCAGTCCTTCGCCAGTTCGACCGCGGCGCGCATCAGATGCCCCTGATGCCGCTCCAGCTTGGCCTCCAGCCGCTCGAACAAGGTGAAGGCATCGGCCGTGGCGCCGGCGAAGCCGCCGATCACCTTGCCCTCCGCGCCCAAGGTGCGGACCTTGCGCGCATTGGGCTTCATCACCGTATTGCCCATCGAAACCTGGCCGTCGCCGGCCACCACCACCTTGCCCCCGCGCCGAACCGACAATATCGTCGTGCCGTGCCAGACGGGCGTACTGCTTTCGTTGCTCATGGCGCGGCATATGGGGCGGCGTGAAGGGCGCCGCAATCACCCCCCACCGCCGTCGCATTGATCCTATCCTTGTTGCCCCGGACGGCGCAGGTTTCGAACAGAGCAAAAGAGGGGAATATCGATGGCAAGCCAGTTCCCGGACGGTCGCACGACATCATTGGTCGAGCGCGCCAAGAATCTGATTCTGCAACCGAAAGACGAATGGCCGCGGATCGATGCCGAGCCGATGACGGTGAAGGGGATCTTCACCGGCTGGGTCGTCCCGCTCGCCGCGATCGGCCCGGTTGCGGGGCTGATCGGCAGCCTCACCTTCGGCTATAGCGTGCTCGGGATCACCTGGCGCCCGTCGATCGGCGGGGCGGTGACCTCGGCGGTGATCGGCTATGTGCTGGCGCTGGTCGCGGTGTGGCTGATCGCGCAGATCATCAATGCGCTCGCGCCGACCTTCGGCGGCACCAAGGATATAGTCGCGGCGACCAAGGTGGCGGCCTTTTCGGCCACCGCCGGCTGGCTCGCCGGGGTATTCCAGATCGTGCCGATGCTCGGCTTCCTCGGGCTGCTCGGCCTTTACAGCCTCTATCTGCTCTATGTCGGGCTGCCCCGGCTGATGAAGGCGCCGGAGGAAAAGGCGATGGGCTATACGATCACCACGATCGTCGCGGCGATCGTGGTGATGCTGGTGGTCGGCGGCCTCACCCGCGCGATAACCTCTTCGAGGATGCGCCCCGCGCTCACGCTCGGTTCGGCGGACGGTTCGGTGTCGGTCCCGGGGGTCGGCTCGGTCGATCTCGGCAAGCTCGATGCGGCGAGCAAGCAGATGCAGGCTTCCGCTGAGAAGATGCAGGCCGGCACCCCCGTCGCGCTCACCCCGACCGCCACGCTGCAGGGCTTCCTCCCCGACGCGATCGCCGGGTGGAAACGCGGCGATGTCGA
>JAFKLV010000563.1 GCA_017304125.1 Sphingomonadales bacterium | reverse complement strand
CGCGGGGGTCTACAATTCGAGCTGCGTGATCTGCCACGGCGGCGGGATGATCGCCGGCGGCGCGGCGCCCGATCTGCGCAAATCGGCGGTGCCGCTCGACAAGGATGCTTTCTACAGCATCGTCCACGAGGGTGCGCTGATGGATCGCGGGATGGGGCGCTTCGCCAATCTGAGCGATGCCGAACTGGAAGGGCTGCGCCACTATATCCGCCAGCGCGCCCGCGAAACCGCACCGAAGAAGTAGGCCGCAATGGAAAAGACAGACGATTTGCTGGTCGAGCGCGGCGCGGACGGGGTGATCCTCGTCACGCTCAATCGGCCGCGCGCGAAGAATACCGTTTCGTTCGCGATGTGGGAGGCGTTCGCCGACCTGCTGACCGGGATCGAGAAGGGCACCCCGCCGCGCGCTTTGGTGATCTGCGGCGCGGATAATTGGTTCAGCAATGGCGGCGACATGAAGAACCCGCCGGCGCGCGGGGAAGGGGCGCTCAACCTCGCGACGCGGCTGGAGATGGGGCAGCGCGCGATCCGCCGGCTGTCCGCGCTGCCGATGCCGACGATCGCCGCGGTCGAGGGCGGCGCGTGGGGCGTTGCCTGGGGCATCGCGCTCGCCTGTGACGTGCTGATCGCGGGGGCTTCGGCATCGTTCGGCGCGCCATTCGTGCGCTACGGGCTGGTCCCGGACGGCGGGGTCTCCTGGTATCTGACGCAGACTGCCGGGCGTCGCGTCGCGTCGGAGATCGTCTATTCGGGGCGCGGCGTGCCGGTGGAGGAGGCCATGCGGCTCGGGCTGGTCAGCCGGATCGTTCCCGACGGCACGGTGCTCGAGGCGGCGCTCGCCTTCGCGCGCGGCGTCGGCGACGGCAATCGTCATGCGACCGAATTGAGCAAGCGGCTGATCCACGCCTCGGAAAGCGCGAGCCTCGAGAATGCGCATGCGCTGGAACTGGCCTATTGCCATCAGCTCCAGTCGGGCGACGAGGCGATCCGCGCGCGCGAATGCTTCGCCGCCCGTTCGGCCGCAAAAAAGGGCTGATCCGATGCGCTATGATCTGCGCGAGCTGTCGCTCCCCGCGCGTTACAAGATCCTCAATTCCACCGTCACCCCGCGCCCGATCGCCTGGGTGACGAGCGTGTCGCACGCGGGCGTGGTCAATGCCGCGCCCTATAGCTTCTTCAACGTCTGCGGGGTCGAGCCGCCGTTGGTGGTGCTGGGGCTGCTCAAGGATCTGCGCACCCGCAAGCTCAAGAATACCGCGACCAACATCATCGATACCGGCGAGTTCGTCGTGAACCTCGTCTGCGAGGCCGATGCGGAGAAGATGAACCTTTCCAGCGTCGATGCGCCGCATGAGGTGAGCGAGATCGATTACGCCGACATCGAAACGATCCCGTCCGAAGCGGTGCGCCCGCCGCGCATCGCCTCCAGCCCGGTAAGCTTCGAATGCCGCAAGGTCGCGGCGCTCGATATCGGGACGCATCAGACGGTGATGATCGGCGAAATCCTCGTCGCGCATATCGCCGATGCGTTCATCAGCGATCCCGAGAAGCTCTATCTCGATACCCCGGCGATGGGGCTGATCGGGCGGACCCATGGCGCAGGCTGGTATGCCCGCACCACCGATCAGTTCAAGCTCGACCGCCCGGCGTTCGATCCCGAACGCGTGAAGCCGAAGGACGAGGGGGCATGACCGCGCTGCGCTATCCCAAATCGCAGATCGCGTGGCTGACCGTCGCGATCCTGTTCCTGCTCTACATCCGTTCGCTCGCCGATCGCTATCTGATGGCGCTGATGGTCGAGCCGATCAAGGCGGACCTTGGCCTCTCGGACCTTCAGGTCAGCCTGTTGCAAGGGCCGGCGTTCGCGGTGCTCTACAGTATCTGTGCGATCCCGGTCGGGCTGCTGCTCGACCGATCGAGCCGGCGCTGGGTGCTGTTCGCCTGCGTCGTGTTGTGGAGCGCGGGCGCGGCGTTTTGCGGGCTCGCCGGCACCTTTGCCGCGCTGGCGCTCGGCCGCTCGTTGGTCGGCGCGGGCGAGGCGGGCTATACCACCGGCGCCTATTCGATCATCGGCGACAGCTTCCCGCCCGAGCGTCTCTCGCTCGCAATGTCGATCTTCGTGATGGGCGGGGTGATGGGGGCGGGGATCGTCTTTCTGCTCGGCGGCCCGCTGATCGGCGCGGTGCTCAAGGGCGCGCTCGCCGGCTGGCCGCTGATCGGCCATTTCGCGCCGTGGCAACAGGCGTTCCTGATCACCGGGATTCCGGGGATCGCGACCGCCTTGCTAATCCTGCTGTTCCCGGAGCCGCCGCGGCATCGCGCGCCCGGCGCGCCGGCCGGCGGCGGCTATGGTGAGGCGCTGCGCTTCATTCTCGCGCACAAACGCGCCTTCGCCTCGATCATCCTCGGCATCGGCCTGGTCTATACCGTGACGATCGCGCTGCAATTGTGGATGCCGACCTATCTCACCCGCATCTACGGCTGGACCCCGACGCAGATCGGGCTGACGATGGGTGTGGCGCAGATCATCCCGGCGGCGAGCCTGCCGCTCCACGGCTGGGCGGTCGACCGGATGTTTTCGCGCGGCCGGCGCGATGCGCATATCCTGTGGTGCCTGATGACGATGCTCATCGCGGGGCCGCTGGCGATCGCGGCGTTTCTCGTCGGTAGCCCGACGCTCACGGTGACGTTGTTCGGCGGCTATATGCTGTTCATCCTCTCGACCGCCTCAATGGGTCCGGCGGCGACGCAGGTGGTGACTCCGCCCGCGCTGCGCGGCCGCGTCTCGGCGATCTTCGTGCTCGTCACCGGGCTGATCGGGATGGCGCTGGGCACCTTCCTCGTCGGCTTCTTCACCGACAAGGTGCTGGGCGACCCGCTGAAAATCGGCACCTCGCTGATCCTGCTCGTCGCCATCGTCCTCACCATTTCCGCCCTTCTCTTCGCGCAAGGCCGCGGCGAATTGCGCCGCCTTGCCGCCGCCAAGGATTGATCAGATGGATTTCTCTGCCGCGCTGCCGTCGCATTACAATTCGGGGCGCAACCTGCTGCTGATCGACGGCAAGAAGGTCGAGCCGCTGAGCGGCGCGTGGTTCGACGCGGTCGATCCGTGTACCGGCAAGGTGATCGCGCAGATCGCCGACGGCAATGCGCAGGATGTCGATCGCGCGGTGGCCAGCGCGCGTGCGGCATTCGAGGGGCCGTGGCGCAAGTTCAAGGCGGCCGACCGCCAGCTCGTGCTGCTCAAGCTCGCCGATCTGGTCGAGCGCGAGTTCGACGATCTTGCGCTGGTCGACACGCTGGAGATGGGGCGGCCGATCACCCCGTCGAAGGCGATTTCGTCGATCATCGTCCGGGCGCTGCGCCATTTCGCCGGGCTCGCCACCGCGATCCACGGCTATACGCTCGATAATTCGGCGCCGGTCGAGCTGATGAGCATGACGCTCAAGGAGCCGGTCGGGGTGGTTGGGGTGATCATCCCGTGGAACGGGCCGATCTTCTCCGCAATCTGGAAATGCGCGCCGGCGCTGGCGGCGGGCTGCACGATCGTGCTCAAGCCGTCCGAGAAAGGCTCGCTGACCCCGCTGCGCTTCGCTGAATTGTGCCTCGAGGCGGGGGTGCCGCCGGGGGTGGTCAATGTCGTCACCGGCCACGGCGGCGCGGGGGCGGCGTTGTCCGCGCATCCCGATGTCGACAAGATCACCTTCACCGGCTCG
>JAFKLV010000562.1 GCA_017304125.1 Sphingomonadales bacterium | reverse complement strand
CGGCGCGGCCAGCCGCTCGGCAATCGATACGGGTGCGGCGACCTCCACCACGTCATCGAACAATCCGGCGAGGCGATGGCGCCAATCCTCGACCTCGCGCGCGAATGCAGGATCGACAAGCATACGCCGCAGCGCCGCAGCGCGCTCCTCGCCGTCGAGCAGGCCGAGCGCCAGTTCCGCGGCGAGCATGTCGGGGCCAGAATCGGGTGCGTCAGTCGCCATCGACGCATCCTCTTAGTTGAAGCAGCCCCCGGCGCACGATGCTTTTCATCGTACGCAATGGGAGGCCCTTGCGCTCGGCAAGCTCGGCATAGGTGACGCCATCGAAAAAGGCGGTTCGTATGGCGTCGCGCGCGCGCTCATCCAGGGCATCGAGGCAGTCGTGCAGGCGTTGCGATTGCTCGTCGCGCTCAATGACCGTCAATTGATCGGGCGAGGCGTCAGGCACGTTGTCGGCCTCCTCGATCGGATCGGACGGCCGCGCTCCGCGCGCCCGAACCCAATCGATCGCCCGGTTGCGTGCGATTGTCGCAAGCCAGGAGATCGGGCTCGCCCGGCCGGGCTCGAACGCGCCGGCCCGCTTCCAGATCGTGAGATACACTTCATGCAACACGTCCTCGGCGCTGCTGCGATCTCCACAGATACGCAGGCAAATCCCGAATAGCTTCGCGGATGTCAGCCGATATACTTCCTGGAGCGCCGAGCGGTCCTCCTCGCCGGTCCGCAGCAAAGCCTCGGCCAAATGCGTCCGCGCCGCCACCTGGTCGGAAGGAGTCAACACGCGCGATTGGTAGCTCGGATGGATCGCTGCGGCAATCGCGCGCGCAACGGCGGGCTGCCGGGATGCGCCAGCGACGAATGAACGCGCTCAATGAGGTCTGGCATAATGGCGCCTTATGCCCTCTCGGGCATGACGCCTTTGACGTCCCAACCGCGCTCGGGCGCCCCCAATCAGCAACGGCAGGCATGAGGAGTGCGGCCGGACCGAGCGCAAGGTCCAGCCCGGCCGCACTCACGGAAATCGCAGCCCCTTGGGAGAGGAGCAGCGCGCGCCTCCGCAACGTGTGGTTATACCGAAAATCTAACTCCGACCGTCGCTTCGACAGCGCGGGAACACCATCGTATCAATCAATCGCCTCCCCGCTGAAGGAGTGGCGCACTTGCGAGTTCGGGAACCGCACTAAGCCCCCGAACGGCGGCAAATGGGAGCATTCTAGCCGGAACTTTGCGCGCAAGAGATCGTGATGCGGATCACGGTTTCTTGCCGGATGCTATGAAGCCCGACGCAAGGCCATGGTACAGCCGCTCGCGGCAGACCAGCCCGGCGACACCCTCAGCGATCAACGCGGTGGCGAGAAGCGGGAGCATCAGCCCGCGGCTCCCGGTGGTCTCGGACATGATGATGACGGCGGTCAGCGGTGCCCGCACCACGCCGGTGAAATAGCCGACCATCGCGAGCAGCACGAGCGCCCCCGTCGGCTGGTTCGGGAAGATGGCGTGGAGAATATTGCCGAGCCCCGCCCCGGTGGCGAGGCTTGGCGCGAAAATGCCGCCGGGCAGACCGGCCGCCGCAGTCGCCAATGTGCTGACGAACTTCGCCGGACCGAACCACAGCGACGAGTTGCTTCCCTCGATGATCGCGCGCGCCGGGCCATAGCCCGTTCCCCAGGTCGTGCCAGTGAGAAGGCCGATCGCGGCGACCACCACCCCGCTGATCGCGGCGAGCAGCAAGGGACGGCCGCCCGATATCCGGCGGGCTCCGCCCCGCGCGAACCACAAGGTCAGTCGGGCGAACAGGCTCCCGCACACCCCGCCCATGACACCCGCGATCGGCGCGACGAACAGGACGGTCATCAACGGCAAGGTTTGTCCGACGATCCCGAAATAGACATAATCGCCCGCCACGCCCTGCGCGATCATTCCGGCGATCAGCACCGCGGTCATCACCAACAAGGTCATGCGCTGCTCATAAGCAGCGGCGAGTTCCTCGATCGCGAAAGCGACCCCGGCGAGCGGTGTATTGAACGCCGCAGCGACACCCGCCGCCGCGCCCGCCACCAGCACCGAGGCGTTGATCGGAACTCGCAGAAACTTATGCGCATAGGCCATGATCGTCGCGCCTAGCTGCACCGTCGGCCCCTCGCGTCCGACCGATCCGCCGACGGCGAGCGCCGCAGCGGTCAGCACCGCCTTCACCGCGGCGGTTCGCCCCGAAGCGAGTTCACCGGTCGCATTGGCCGGATCGCGCTTGGCCGCGATGATCTGCGGAATGCCGGAACCGCGCGCCGCAGGCGCGAGCCGGTTGGTGATCCAGACGATCAGGACATAGCCCGCAGGGGTCATTACCAGCGGCAACCACCAGCAACGTCTGACGATCAGGTTGAACCCGTCGTTCGCGCGATCGGCCGACCAGGCGAAAGCGATCGCAGCCAGGCCGACGAGGATCGCGCCGCCCATGATCGCTACGCGCCCGCGCCATACCTGCGCCGTCAGGCCGCGCCGACGGAGCAGCACCCTCACTCGGCGCAGGACGCTATTTCGCTTCGCGGGAGACGAGTCGGTCATGCAACGGGCGGCTTACGGTGTTGCTCCGTCTTTTACAGCCCCCAAGGATTGTCGATCCTTGCAGAACCGGGGGTATTGAGTGCTTCGATGCCTCGCGCGCTCGACGATCACACGCAGCCCGGCGCGCCCGGCGATATTCGCGCGCAGATAGACATAATCGTGGAAGGCCGCGTCCAATGCGTGGCGGTGACGATCGCCGGAGATCAGTTTTATTCTAGCGGCTGCGCTTTTTTTCGCTAAGGGCGCCGCCGCCGAGCGACAGAAGCTCGACCTCGACACTCAAGCTCACTGAAGGATCATTTTGGCACCACCGTCACGGCGCGGCGGTTTTGGGCCCAATCGCTTTCGTTCGATCCCAAGGCAACGGGTCGTTCTTTGCCGTAGCTAATCGTGCTCATCCGATCAGATGATACCCCTGCTGCAGCGAGATAATTCTTTGCAGCGTTGGCGCGTCGATCGCCGAGCGCGAGATTGTATTCGCGCGTACCACGTTCGTCGCAATGGCCTTCGATCGTCACCCGAACGTTAGGGTGCGCGACAAGCCATTTGGCCTGCAAGCTCAAAATAGCCTGCGCTTGCGGATCGATGTCCCAGTGGTTGAGATTGAAATGGACCGTGTCGCTGCCTGCTTGTTGAAGAAAATCGGCGCGTGAGCCGGGCACGATGGTGGTGTCGGTCGAGTCGCTCGATGCGGCCGGCTGGTTCTGTGATCCTGCGACCCCGGGTGATGGCGGTAGCTCTGCCGGTCTTTTCTTCGAGCAACCACAAAGTGCGATCAGAGCAGCCGTCGCGACTATGGCGCTCTTCCGGGCTAAGGTTAGGGCGGTCATGGAAGACGTTTTCCTTATCCAGTGAATGGTTCGCCGTTCTCGCAGGTGAGCCGGAGAAAGCGGATTCAGCTGCGCGGATCGCGGCCAGCGACAAGCACGTTGCGAGCCTGGTCGAGACGGTCGGCATAGGCGCGGAGAGCGGTCGCGGTCCGTTCGACATATAATTCCGCGTCGGGAAAGCGGCGCTCTTCAATGGCTTCCCGAACACCTGGCAGTGTCTTGGCGCCGTATCCGGTGAACAGGCCTGGAGCGTAAACGAGGTTCTTGTACCAAGGGCGAAGCGGTAGTCCGCGTTCATCGAGCAAAAGCTGGTCGATGTCGCG
>JAFKLV010000561.1 GCA_017304125.1 Sphingomonadales bacterium | reverse complement strand
ACTGCCGCAGCCGGGCCGCGTCCGCGCCCCGCCCCGCAACCCGTCCCCGCCGAGCTCGGCCAGAGCCTGCGCACGATCGGCGATCCCGAACTCAAGGCGGTGCTGGAGGCGCTTGCCGCCGGCGTCGCGACACCGAGGCTGCCGACCGTCCGATGATGAAACGCCTGTTCCCGATCCTCGCTTTGCTCGCCGCCGCCCCGCTGGTCGCCGCGCCGCGCGCCTGGACCAATGTCGCCGCGCCTGCGCCCAAGGGCAGCTATGTCATCGGCAATCCCGCCGCGCGGGTGAAGCTGGTCGAATATGCCAGCTACACCTGCCCGCATTGCGGCCATTTCGCGCGCGAATCGGCGGCGGTGCTCAAGGGCAAGATGATCGCCTCGGGCTCGCTGAGCCTCGAAGTGCGCAACGCGGTCCACGATCGTTACGATCTGGTCGCGGCGATGCTGGCGCGCTGCTCCGGCCCGGCGATCTTCCCCAGGCTCCACGAGGCGATCTTCGCCGGGCAGGAGCAATGGCTGCAGCGCGCGCAGGATTTCGATAGCAGCAACGGCCAGCGGCTCGGCATGTACGGCCCCGCCGCGCAATATCGCGCGATGGCGCAGGGCGCCGGGCTCGACGCGATCGCGCGCAACGCGGGGATGACGCAGGCCGCGATCGATCAGTGCCTCGCCGATCCCAAGGTCGCCGAGGCGGTGATCCAGCGCGCCGGCGCGATCAGCGAGCAGATCGCCGGCACCCCGGCGTTCGAGATCAACGGCAAAGTGGTCCAGGGTGTCGACTGGGCCAAGCTCGAACCGATGCTCCGCGCCGCCGGGGCCAAGTAATTACTACCGAAGGGGACCACCCATGACGTTTCGTTTCGCCGTTTCCGTCGCCGCACTGGCGCTGCTTTCCGCCTGCGGTGGCAACGGCAATTCCTCCGCCCCCGCCGCGCCGGTCGCCGCGGTCGCCGCGCCGGCGGGTCAGGACTGGACGCAAATCGTCTCCAAGACCGCGGACGGCGGCTATGTGATGGGCAACCCCAATGCCGCGATCAAGCTGGTCGAATATGGCTCGCGCACCTGCCCGACGTGCGGCGCCTTCGGCCAGACCGGCATGAAGCCGCTCGAGGAAAAATACGTGAAGTCCGGCAAGGTCTCGTATGAATTCCGCGACTTCCTGGTCCACGCGCCGGATCTTGGTGTCGCGGCACTGGGCGAGTGCGTCGGCGAGGCGCCGTTCTTCCCGCTGCTCGAGCAAATGTATCTCGAACAGCCCGGCTTCCTCGAGAAGCTGGAGAAGGTGCCGGCCGACTTCCAGCAGAAGCTGCAGTCGATGACCCCCGCGCAGCAGGCGACCGCCTGGGTCGAGTATCTCGGCTATATCGATTTCGTGAAGCAGCGCGGCGTGACCGAGCAGCAGGCGCGCGCCTGCCTGGCCGACGGCAAGAAGCTGGAGGCGATCGGCAAGATCACCGAAACCGCGATGCAGGAAAAGAACGTCACCGGCACGCCGACCTTCTTCATCAACGGCAAGCAGCTCGACGGCGCCGTGACCTGGCCGCAGATTGAGGCCGCGCTGAAGAACGCCGGCGCCTGACGAGCGCGAAGGGGGCCGCGCGATGCAGATCAAGCGACTGAGGCTATCGGGCTTCAAGAGCTTCGTCGACGCGGCCGATCTGCGCATCGAGCCGGGGCTGACCGGCGTGGTCGGCCCCAACGGCTGCGGCAAATCCAATTTGCTCGAGGCGCTGCGCTGGACGATGGGGGAGAACTCGCCCAAGTCGATGCGCGGCGCTGGCATGGAAGACGTGATCTTCGCCGGCACCGCGACGCGGCCGGCGCGCGATTTCGCCGAAGTCTCGATCCTCGCCGAGCTTGACGGCGAGGAGAAGGAAGTCGTCCGCCGCATCGAGCGTGGCGCCGGCTCCGCCTATCGCATCGACGGCCGCGACGTGCGCGCCAAGGATGTCGCCCTGCTGTTCGCCGATGCGGCGACCGGCGCGCATTCGCCCGCATTGGTCAGCCAGGGGCGGATCAGCGCGGTGATCGCCGCCAAGCCGGCCGAGCGCCGCGCGATGCTGGAGGAAGCGGCGGGGATCGCGGGCTTGCACGTCCGCCGCAAGGACGCCGAGCAGAAATTGCGCGCGACCGAGGCCAATCTCGAACGGCTCGACGAGGTGATCGCCGATCAGGAGGCGCGCGCCGCCGCGCTCAGGCGGCAGGCGCGGCAGGCCGAGCGCTATCGCGTGCTCTCCGCGCAGATCCGCGTCGCCGAGGCGCGGGTGATCTTCAGCCGCTGGCGCGAGGCGGCCGAGGCGGCGGATGCGGCCAAGGCCGAAGCCGCGGCGGCCGAAACCCGCGTCAATACCGCCGCCGAGGCGCAGCGCGCGGCGGGCGCCTATCAGACGCAGGCGACCGAGACACTGGCCGAGGCGCGCGCCGCTGCGCCCGCCGCGCGCGATCGCGCGACCGAGGCGGCGCACAAGCTTGCGACGCTCAATACCGAGAAAGCCGGGGTCGAACGCCGGCTGGCCGAACTGGCCGAGGCGGCGGGGCGGATCGTCGCCGATCGCGACCGCGAAGGGCAGCTCGCCAACGATGCCGCCGAAGCGCTGGCGCGGCTGGTCGACGAGGGCAAGGCGCTGGAGTCGGAGATCGCCGCGGTCGCCGCCGAATTGCCCGCGCTCGATCAGGCGCAGGGCGAGGCCGAACGGCTGGCGCGCGATGCCGAGGTGGCGCTGGCGCAGGCGCTGGCGCGGCAGGCAAGCGAAGCCGCCGAGGCGCGCGTCGCACATGCCGCACTGGCGGCGGCGCGCGCGCGCGCGGATCGCGCCGAACGTGAGGCGCGTACCGCCGCCGATGCGCTCGCCGCGCTCCCCGATGCGGCGCCGCTGGAAGCCGCGCGGCGCGGCGCGGAGCAGACGCTGGCGACGTCGGAGACCGAGGCGGAGCAGGCGCGCGGCGATCTCGTCCGCGCCGAGACCGACGAGAAAGCGGCGCTCGCCGCGCGTGACGAGGCGCAGGGCCGCCGCGCCACCGCGCGCGCCGAGCTGGCGGCGCTGGAGAGCGAAGCCGCGACGCTGACGCGCGCGACGCAGCGCTCGGGGCGTGATCGCTTGCTCGATCATGTCCGCGCGGCGCCGGGCTACGAGCGCGCATTGGCGGCAGCGCTGGGCGACGATCTCGAAATCGGGCTCGATAAAGCCGCCGACGCCTATTGGGCGGGTGCGGATACCTCGCCTGACGACCCCACCCTATCCCCCGTTCGCCCTGAGCTTGTCGAAGGGCGTCCTGTCGTTCGAGAGGCGGGCCGCCCTTCGACAAGCTCAGGGCGAACGGAGGGGGTGGCGTTGGCGCTCCACGTCACCGCGCCGGCACAGCTGGCGCGGCGGCTGGCGCAGGTGGTGGTGATCGATGCGGACGACGGGCGCGCGCTCGCGGTCGGGCAGCGGCTGGTGACGCGCGGCGGCCAGCTACGACGCTGGGACGGGTTCGTGGCGAAAAGCGGCGGCGCGGCGGCGGCGGAGCGGCTCGAACGGCTCAACCGGCTCGCCGCGATCGAGGCCGCGCTGCCCGATGCGCGCGCGGCGGTCGAAGCGGCGGATGCGGCGCTGGCGGAGATCGAGGCGCGGATCGCCGCCGCCCGCACCGCCGCCGGCACCGCGCGCACCACGCTCACCCGCGCCGAAGCCAGTGCGCGCGAAGCCCGGCAGAATATCGATCGCGCGGTGACGCAGATCGAGCGGCTCGCCGGCCAGCGCACCGATCTTACCGCGCGCGCGACGCAT
>JAFKLV010000560.1 GCA_017304125.1 Sphingomonadales bacterium | reverse complement strand
GATCCGCCGCGCCTCCGACGCGGGCGAGCCGCCGGCCGCCGATCCTGCCGACCGCACATTCCGTCCCATTGCGGAACAGGTGGTGCGATGGCTCGATGGCGGCGGGGAAACCGCGGGGGGCGTCGGGCGTTGATCAATATACCGGTCGTGCCGGCGGCGCTGGGCGTCATCGGCACGAGCGGACCAGCTTCGAAGGGGAATGGTTTTTGCCGCTGAGCGATCCGGCCGCGATCAAGGCATTGTTGGAGGAAACCCGCACGATCGCGATGATCGGCGCGTCGGATCGTCCCAGCCGTCCGTCCTATGGCGTGATGGCGCGGCTGCAGCAGCACGGCTATCGCGTGATTCCGGTCAACCCGCAGATCGCGGGCGAGCATATCCACGGCGAATATGTCTTCCATGACCTCGCGCAGATCGGCGAACCGATTGATCTCGTCGATATCTTCCGCCGCTCGGATGTTGCCGGCGAGGCGGTGGATGCGGCGATCGCATCGGGCGCGAAAGCGGTGTGGCTGCAACTCGACGTGATCGACGAAGCTGCCGCCGCGCGCGCCGAGGCGGCGGGGCTGAAGGTGGTGATGGACCGCTGCCCGGCGATCGAAATCCCCCGGCTGGGCGTCGCGCCGATCAAATAAACTCCGGTCACCCAATCTCTGCTCCCCTCCCTGGTGAAGGGAGGGGCTGGGGGTGGGTATGAGGCAGTTGCTGTGGTATCCCCCACACCAACCCACCCCCGACCCCTCCCTTGTTCAAGGGAGGGGAGCAGAAGGGAGCAGAGAGAGGATTCCTCTCGGCTGCGCTTGCGCCTAAGAAGCGCAGATACGGGCATGGGAGGGGATGAGTGATCGCAATACCGGAAACTACGCCGCCGGTGCGGCGGCGGTGGTATGCGCATCTCTATCTGCAGGTGCTGGTGGCGATCGCCGCCGGGGTGACGCTGGGCCATTTCTGGCCCGAAACCGGCGCGGCGATGAAGCCGCTCGGCGACGGTTTCATCAAATTGGTCAAGATGATCATCGCCCCGGTGATCTTCCTCACGATCGTCACCGGGATCGCCGGGATGCGCGATCTGCGTGCGGTGGGGCGGGTCGCGGCGCGCGCCTTCGCCTATTTCCTGACCTTCTCGACGCTCGCGCTGATCGTCGGGCTGGTCGTCGCCAATGTCGTCCGCCCCGGGGCGGGGCTGCATATCGATCCGGCGACGCTCGATACCGCCAAGGTCGCCGATTATGCCGCCAAGGCGCATGAAACGAGCGTCACCGGCTTTCTGATGGGGGTGATCCCGGACAGCTTCCTGTCCGCGCTCAGCTCGGGCGATATCCTCCAGACCCTGTTCGTCGCGATCCTGTTCGGCATCGGGCTGGCGACGATCGGCGAGCGCGGCGAGCGGATCGTCTCGCTGCTCGAGGATGTGTCGGCGGCGGTGTTCCGCATCGTCGCGATCCTGATGAAGGCGGCGCCGGTCGGGGCGTTCGGCGCGATGGCCTTCACGATCGGCAAATATGGCGTCGGCACGCTCGCCAATCTCGCCTTCCTCGTCGGCACTTTCTATTTTACCTCGCTGCTGTTCGTGCTGGTGGTGCTCGGCGCGGTGGGGTGGGCGTGCGGTTTCTCGATCCTGCGGCTGATCGCCTATCTCAAGGCCGAGCTGTTGCTGGTGCTCGGCACCTCCTCGTCGGAAAGCGCGCTGCCGCTGCTGATCGAGAAGATGGAGCGCGCCGGCTGCCCCAAATCGGTGGTCGGGCTGGTCGTGCCGACAGGCTATAGCTTCAACCTCGACGGCACCAATATCTATATGACGTTGGCGGCTTTGTTCATCGCACAGGCGCTCGATGTGCATCTGACTTTGGGGCAGGAATTGCTGCTGCTCAGCGTCGCGATGCTGTCGTCGAAGGGCGCCGCCGGGGTGACCGGGGCCGGCTTCATCACGCTCGCCGCGACCTTGTCGATCGTCCCCTCGGTGCCGGTCGCCGGGATGGCGCTGATCCTCGGGGTCGATCGCTTCATGAGCGAATGCCGCAGTCTGACCAATTTCATCGGCAATGCCGTCGCGACGATCGTGGTGTCGCGCTGGGAGGGCAAGCTCGACCGCGCCGCATTGGATGCGGCGCTGGGCAAGGCTTAACCTTCCACCCGTTCGGGCGAACGGGTGGAAGGCGGGGTTAGCCCGCCACCAGCAACCCGTGATGCTTCTTGCCGGCCGAGATACGGATCGGCTCGGCGCCGGGCGTCACCGTCGCGGCTTCGTCGGCGACCTTCTCGCCGCCGACCCGCGCGCCGCCCTGCTTGATCAGCCGCCGCGCCTCGCCCTTCGACGCGCAGAAGCCCAGCGCCACCAAGGCATCCACCAGCGGCACCGCGCCCGCTGCTGCAAAGGTGGGGAGCGCATCGCCGCTCGCGCCTTCCTCGAAGGTGCGGCGCGCGGTTTCCGCCGCCTGCTCGGCCGCCTCGCGCCCGCGGCACATCGCGGTCGCCTCATTGGCGAGCACCTTCTTTGCCTCGTTGATCTCGGCGCCGTCCAGCGCTTCGAGCCGGGCGATTTCGTCGAGCGGCAGATCGGTGAACAGCCGCAGGAAGCGGCCGACGTCGCGATCGTCGGTGTTGCGCCAGAATTGCCAATAATCGAAATGCGGCAGCTGATCCTCGTGGAGCGACACCGCGCCCGACATGGTCTTGCCCATCTTGCCGCCGTCGGCGGTGGTGATCAGCGGGGTGGTGACCCCGAACACCTCGGTGCCGTCCATCCGTCGCGCCAGCTCGACGCCGTTGACGATATTGCCCCATTGGTCGCTGCCGCCCATCTGCAACCGGCAGCCGTGGCGCAGCGCCAGCTCGCGGAAGTCATAGGCCTGCAGGATCATGTAATTGAATTCGAGGAACGACAGCGACTGTTCGCGATCGAGCCGCAGTTTGACCGAATCGAACGACAGCATGCGGTTGACCGAGAAATGCTGGCCGACCTCGCGCAGGAACGGGATATATTCGAGCGCGTCGAGCCATTCGGCATTGTCGAGCATCACCGCGTCGGACGCGCCGTCGCCGAAGGTCAGGAAGCGTTCGAAGATGCGCTTGATCGAGGCGACATTGGCCTTGATCCCGTCCTCGGCGAGCAATTTGCGCGCTTCGTCCTTGAAGCTCGGGTCGCCGATCTTGCCGGTGCCGCCGCCCATCAGCACGATCGGCTTGTGCCCGGTCTGCTGGAGCCGGCGGAGCAGCATGATCTGCACCAGGCTGCCGACGTGGAGCGAGGGTGCGGTGGGGTCGAAGCCGATATAGCCCGGTACCACCTGCTTGAGCGCCAGCGCATCGAGCGCGGCGGCATCGGTCATCTGGTGGACATAGCCGCGCTCGGTGAGCAGGCGGACGAGGTCGGACTTGGCGTCGGTCATAGTGGAGCGGGCGTTACACGGCTCGATACGGTTCGTCACCTCCGCCGTCACCCCGGCTCCCCTTGTGTCCCCGCGAAGGCGGGGACCCAGACTGGGCTCCCGCCTTCGCGGGAGCACAAAAGGAGATGACGAGTGTCAGCGCGGCAATTGCGTCAGCGGGTCGATCGGCGTCCTGCCCTTGCGCAGCTCGAAATGCAGCTCGGGGCGATCGGCGAAGCCGCTCGCGCCGGACAAAGCGATCGTCTGGCCTTTCTTCACCGCCTGTCCGCGCTGGACGAGCAGTTTCGAGGCATGGCCGTAGACGCTGGTCCAGCCCTCGCCGTGCTTGACGATGACCAGCCCGCCCAGCGCCGCGATCGCGTCGCCGGCATAAGCGACCGTGCC
>JAFKLV010000559.1 GCA_017304125.1 Sphingomonadales bacterium | reverse complement strand
TCGCTCGGTCGGCCGGATCACCGGCGATCCGCGCCGCATCGGCGAGGTGATCGAGCATCTGCTGCGCCACGCGCTCGCGTCGGTCGGCGGCGATGAGGGCGCTGGTGGACGCGTCCTGCTCCACGCCGACGGCAATGCTGCGCGCGCGCGGATCGTGGTGTCCGACGACGGGCACGGGAGCGATGCCGAGGCGGTCGCGCATGCCTTCGATCGCTTTGCCCAGCCCGGCATCACCAGCGGCGGGGCGCGGGCGCTCGATCTCGGGCTGCCGCTCGCCAAGCAATTCGTCGAGGCGCATCGCGGGACGATCGCATTGGTCAGCGAGCCGGGCGAGGGCACGCTGGTAACGGTGGAACTGCCGCGGCGATGATCCGGCTGGCCGATCCGCATGCGACCGAGGCGATCGGCGCCTCGCTGGCGTCGGTGCTTGCGCCCGGCGACGTGATCACGCTCGAAGGGCCGCTCGGTGCGGGCAAGACCAGCATCGCGCGCGGGTTGCTCGCGGCGCTCGGGCTGGCGGGTGAGGCGCCGTCGCCGAGCTTCGCGATCGTCCAGCCTTATGCCCCGCCCGAGGTGCGGCTGCCGGTGCTTCATGTCGATCTCTATCGCATCGACGATCCGCGCGAGATGGACGAACTGGGGCTCGACGAGGCGCGCTATGATTCGGCGTTGCTGATCGAATGGGCCGAGCGCGCCGGGCCGGATGCGTGGCCCGATGCGCTGCGGCTCAGGCTGGAGATCTTGCCGGACGGCGCGCGCGGCTTGACTTGGGCGGCGCCCGCGGCATGGGAGCAACGATGGCGACCGACATGATTCCCCCCGCCGGCGCCGCCGCTTTCCTTGCCGCACACGGCTGGGCCGGCGCCGAGATTGCTCCGCTGGCCGGTGATGCCTCCTTCCGTCGTTACTTCCGCATCATCCACGGCGCGCGCCGTGCGGTGCTGATGGATGCGCCGCCGCCGCATGAAGACCCGCGCCCGTTCATCGCAATCGCGCGCTGGCTCACCGCGCGCGGGTTCGCCGCGCCGGTGATCCTCGCCGCGGATGAAGCCGACGGCCTCGTGCTGATCGAGGATTTCGGCGACGATCGCATGCGCGAGGCGATCGAGGCCGATCCCGATGCGACGATGGCGCTTTATGCCGGCGCGATCGACCTGCTCGTCGCGCTGCGCGGGCATGAGGCGATGCTGGGCTTGCGCCCCTATGATCGCACCGAGCTGCAGCGCGAGGCGGGGCTGCTGGTCGACTGGTATTGCCCGGCGGTCGGGCTCGATGTCGACGTCGCCGGCTATCGTGCGGCGTGGGATACGGTGCTCGAACGCGCGTTGATCGAGCGGCCGGTGACGGTGCTGCGCGATTATCACGCCGAAAATCTGATGCTGATCCCGGCCGGGCTCGGGCTGCTCGATTTCCAGGACGCCTTGGCCGGGCATCCGGCCTATGATCTCGTCTCGCTGCTGCAGGATGCGCGGCGTGACGTGGAGCCGACGATCGAGGAGGCGATGCTCGCCCGCTATCGCGCCGCGACCGGCGAGGGTGAGGCGTTTCTCGACGCCTATCACGTGCTCGGCGCGCAGCGGAATGCGAAGATCATCGGCATCTTCACCCGATTGTGGAAGCGCGACGGCAAGCCGCGCTATCCGACGATGTGCCCGCGCGTCTGGAGCTATCTGGAGCGCGATCTTTCCTATCCCGTGCTCGGGCCGGTGGCGGCGTGGTTCGACGCCAATATCCCCCCCGAGCTGCGCGGTGACCCCATGATGCTGGCAGGCCAATGACCCGAGTGCGAATGATCCGGCCCGAACCGGGCGGCAAGGTACCCAGGACCGCGATGGTCATGGCCGCCGGGCTCGGCAAGCGGATGCGCCCGCTGACCGCGACGCGCCCCAAGCCGTTGGTCGAGGTGGCGGGCAAGGCGTTGCTCGATCACGTTTTCGACCGGCTGAAGGCAGCGGGCGTCGAGCGCGCCGTGGTCAATGTCCATTATCTTGCCGATGCGTTGCAGGCGCATCTGCTCAACCGCGTTTCGGGGATCGAGATCATCATCTCCGACGAGCGCGGGCGGCTGATGGAAACCGGCGGCGCTTTGGTGCAGGCGCGCGAGCTGATCGGCGACGAGCCGTTCCTGTACGTCAACAGCGACAATCTGTGGGTCGACGGGCCGACCGATGCGATCAAGCTGCTCGCCTCGCGCTGGGACGATGCGGCGATGGACGCCTTGTTGCTGATGGTGCCCTATGCCCGCGCGCACAATCATCGCGGGCAGGGCGATTTCCGGCTTGCGCCCAACGGCCGGATCATCGGCCGGCGCGGACGCGGGCAGGTCGCGCCGTTCGTGTGGACCGGGGTGCAGATCATGCATCCGCGGCTGATCGCCGACTGGCCTGAGGGGCCGTTCTCGACCAATTTGTTCTGGGACCGGGCGATCGCCGCCGGGCGCGCCTATGGGCAGGTGCATCAGGGGCTATGGTTCGATGTCGGCACCCCCGCCGCGATCGGCCGCACCGAAGCCATTCTGGCCGATGGCTGACCCGCGAGGGCTGACGCTTTACACGATCCCGGCGCATCGCGCCTTCGCCGACGCGCTGGTCGCGGGGCTGATGCGGCGGTTCGGCGGCGATCCGCTCGGGCTGGCACGCGGGCTGGTGCTGGTGCCCAACAATCGCGCGCGGATCGCGGTCAACGAGGCGTTCGTGCGCGCGTCAGGCGGCGGGCTGGTCTTGCCGCGACTGGTGGCGATCGGCGCCGACGATCTGGGCGAGGCGATCGGCGCGGCGCTCGATCCGGCGGATGACGATGCGCCGGTGCCGCCGGCGATCGCCCCGCTCGCGCGGCGGATGATCCTCTCGCGGCTGGTGCAGGACGAACGCCCCGATCTCGATGCGGCAGAGGCGGTGCGACTGGCCGGCGAACTGGCGCGGACGCTCGATCAGCTGATCGTCGAGGAGGTGGCGCCGTCGCGGCTGGCCGAACTCGATCTGGGGCCGGAATTGTCGGATCACTGGCAGCGCGCGCTCGCCTCGTTCCGCGTGGTGCTCGATCGCTGGCCGGGGGAATTGGCGCGGCTCGGGCGGATCGATCTTGCCGAGCGGCGCGCGCGGCTGCTGACCCGGCTCGCGACGCGCTGGCGCGAGGCGCCGCCGGGCGGGTTCGTCTGCGCGGCTGGCGTCACCGACTCCGCACCCGCCGTCGCGCGGCTGCTGCGCAGCATTGCGGGGTTGCCGCACGGCATGGTCGTGCTCGCCAATGTCGATCTCGCGATGCCCGACGAGGAATGGGCAGCGCTCGGCCCGCATCCCGAGGACGACCGGCGCCGCGCGATCGAGGTGCATCCGCAATATCATCTCAAGCTGCTGCTCGAGCGGATCGGTGCAGGCCGCGGCGAGGTCAGCGCGTGGCGCGATGGCAGCGAGCATGATGCCCCGCCGGCGCGCGCGCGGGCGATCGCCAATGCGCTGGCGCCCGCGGAATTTACCGGAAAGTGGACCGGGCTGCCTGCCGCCGACCGGCGACTGGGTGGCGTGCGCGCGGCCGAATTCGCCAACCCCGCCGGCGAGGCGCAGGCGATCGCGCTGGCCTTACGCGGCGCGCTGGAGACAGAGGGACGGACGGCGGCGCTCGTCACCCCCGATCGCGCCTTGGCGCGGCGTGTCGCGGCGCATTGCAGGCGCTGGGATATCGCGGTCGACGATACCGCAGGGCGCCCGCTCGCGATACTGCCGCCGGGCACGCTGCTCGGCGCGATTGCAGAAGCCGCTGCGCAGGATTTCGCGCCGTTGCCGCTGCTGACC
>JAFKLV010000558.1:2539-6806 GCA_017304125.1 Sphingomonadales bacterium | reverse complement strand
CCGACCCTCAGATTCGTAGTCTGATGCTCTATCCAGCTGAGCTACGGGCGCCTGGGAGGTGGCCTCATAGAAGGGGGTTTAAGGTTGCGCAAGAGCATTGCGCGCACTTTTCTCACTTCGTACATCGCGAGCGCGATGAAGCCTCATTTTCCCCTGCTCGTTCTGGCGCTGACCCTGTGCGGATGCGTCGAGCATAACTTTCCGTCGCTGCTACCGCGCGCCGGGGAGCAACTCGATTTCCGCGAGCCGCCGGCGCCGCCGCCACCCGCGGTCACCGCCGATCCGGCGCTTGATGCGCGGATCGCCACCGCGCGCACCACGCTGGACGAGGCGGTCGCGCGGTTCGCCACCGCCGCGACCCGCGCCGAACAGCTCGCCACGGCGGCCAGCGGCGCGCCGGCGGGGAGCGACAAATGGCTCGATGCGCAGACCGCGCTCGCCGATCTCGATGCGGCACGGGCGCGGCAGGTCGATGTGCTGGCCGAGCTGGAGCAGCTCGCATCCGATCGCGCGCAGGCGCTCGTGCCGCCCTATCCTGCGCTCGATCAGGCGGTCGAGGCGGCGCAAAAGGCCGCCGACGACTCCACCGCGCGTATCGCTACGATCCAGCGCCGACTCGCGCCGGCTAATTAACGCGCGATTCGGTAGGTCAGGTGGCGGCGGAGCGGGTTGCCCGCCGCCAGCGCGGGATGATCGAAATCCCCGTCGGGATCGCGCGTCATGCCCAGCCGAATCATCAGCCCCCAGCTCTGCGTATTGGCGAGGACGGTGATCGCCGCCACTTCGGGCCAGTCCTGCGTCGCCCAGCCATAATCGAGCGATGCCTGCGCGGCTTCGCGGGCATAGCCCTGCCCCCATGCGTCACGCGCGAGGCGCCAGCCGATCTCCGGCTGGCCCGCGATCGGCGTGTCCTCCGGCCCCGGCTTGATCCCGCAAAAGCCGATGAACGCGCCGTCGGCGCGGCGCTCGACCGCCCAGAAGCACGAGCCATAATCGTCGGCGACCCTATTCTGCCGCGCCACGATCGCCGCGCAATCCTCGCGCGACATCGGCGGGCCGAGATAGCGCATCACCTCGGCATCCTGCCCCATGGCGAAAAAGGCCTCGGCATCGGCGTCGCGCCAGCGGCGCAGGATCAGGCGCGGGGTTTCGATCACGGGCGGTCGATCCGATAGGTCACCGTGTCGGACAGCGAATCCTCGACGGCAAACAGCGGGTGGATGAAATCGAGCGCGGCGACGTGGTGCATCCCCAGCCGTTCCATCAGCCCCCGGCTCTTGGCGTTGCGGCGCGCGGTGATCGCGACGATCGCGGCATCGTCGCGCGCGGCCCAGCCCCAGGCGATGCTCGCCGCGGCGGCCTCACGCGCATAGCCGGCACCCCAATAGGGCACCGCCAGCATCCAGCCGACCTCCAGCATATCCGCGATCGGCGTATTGGGCGCGCCGGGCTTGAGCCCGCAGAAACCGATCGTCGCGCCATCCTCGCGCCGCTCGATCGCGAAGAAGCCAAGCGGGGCGTAAGAGGCGTGGCGCGCGAGCGCGGCGTCGCTGTCGGCGGCGGTCTTGATCGGGCCGAGATCGGCCATCACGCGCGGATCGGCCCACATCGCATGGAGCGGCGCGCGATCGCGCGGCTCCGGCGCGCGGAGGATCAGGCGTTCGGTCTCGATCATGCGTTGAGCAACCGCGCGGCATGCGCCGCATGATAGGTCAGCACGCCCGAGCAGCCCGCGCGGCGAAAGGCGGTGAGCGTTTCCAGCACCAGCGCGTCGCGATCCCCCGCGCCCGCCGCGACCGCGGCCTCGATCATCGCATATTCGCCGGACACCTGATAGGCGAACACCGGCACGGCGAAGGCATCCTTCACCTGCCGCACGATATCGAGATAGGGCAGGCCCGGCTTGACCATCACGCTGTCCGCACCCTCGGCGAGATCGAGCGCGACCTCGCGCAGCGCCTCCTCGGCATTGGCGTGATCCATCTGATAGGTCTTCTTGTCGCCCTTGAGCAGCCCACGGCTTCCCACCGCATCGCGGAACGGGCCGTAGAAGGCGCTCGCATATTTGGCGGCATAGGCCATGATCTGGACATTGCTGTGCCCCGCCGCTTCGAGCGCGTCGCGGATCGTGCCGATGCGGCCGTCCATCATGTCGGAGGGTGCGATGATATCCGCTCCCGCCGCCGCCTGATTGAGCGACTGGCCGACCAGCACCTCGACGGTCGCGTCGTTGAGCACACAGCCGGCCGCGTCGACCAGCCCGTCATGCCCGTGCGCGGTATAGGGATCGAGCGCGACATCGGTGAGGATGCCGACCTCCGGCACCGCATCCTTGATCGCACGGATCGCGCGACACATCAGGTTATCCGGGTTGAGCGCTTCGCGCCCGTCCGCGGTGCGCAGCGCAGCCGGGGTATTGGGGAACAGAGCGAGGCACGGAATGCCGAGATCGCGCGCTTCCTTCGCCCGCGCCACGATCCCGTCGACCGACCAGCGCGATACGCCGGGCAGGCTGGCAATCGGTTCCTCCACGCCTTGCCCTTCGGCGATGAACAGCGGCCAGATCAGATTGTCCGGGGTGAGCACCGTCTCGCGGTGGAGCCGGCGGCTCCAGTCGGCGATGCGGGTGCGGCGGAGACGAAGCGCGGGGAAAGGTGCATGCATGATGCGCGGGGACATGCGCCTTCATGCCGCGTCGGGCAAGCGCGCCCTGCCCCTTAACTCGCCGGCTTGAGGTTGCAGGCCGGCTCGATATCGGCGTGGCTGCGCTCCTCGACATGCTCCTCGGGCACCAGCAGCCGGCCACGCCGCCACGGGCCGTAGAGATAATAGAGCGTCGCCAGCACGATATTGACGATCGAGCCGAGCGGGAAGCTCCACCACAAGGCGTTCGCGCCCCACAGCGGATCGAGCCCCAGCGCCAGCCCCAGCCGCACCGGGAACATCGAAATCGCCAAGATGACCAGCGGGCCCCATACCGCGCCATTGGCGCGCACCGTGCCGAACAGCACCATCGTCGCGCCGAACAGGATCAGGCCCCAGGTGACCACCGCGTTGATATGCTGCGCGACGGGGATCACCGGGCTGCCGCTGCCGATGAACAGCGAGAGCAACGGGCGATCGAACAACACCACCAGCGCCACCATCGTCCCGGTCATCGCGACATTATAGCTGAGCCCCGCGCGGGTGATGCGCGACACGCGATCCCACCGCCCCGCGCCGATATTCTGCGCCGCCATCGCCGACACCGCCGCGCCGATCGCCATCGCGGGCATCTGGACATAATTCCACAATTGCTGGGTGATGCCATAGGCCGCGATCGTGTCGATGCCGTGCCGGTTGACCAGCCCGATCATCACCAGCGACGAGGTGGACATCACCAGCATCTGCGCACCGATCGGCAGCCCCTTGCCGACGATCAGCCGGACCAGCGCCGGCGCCGGCAGCACATAGCGCCATTCGGCGCCCTTGAGCCGCAGCGGCAGATCGTTGCGCTGCATGTGGAACAGCAGCGCCGAGACCGCGACGACATTGGCGATCAACGTCGCGGTCGCCGAGCCGGCAATCCCGAGCCGCGGGAACGGCCCGAGCCCGAGGATCAGCACGGGGTTGAGCCCGGCATCGAGCAGCACGCACAACCCCATGAACCACAGGGGCGTCACCGAATCGCCGGTGCCGCGCAGCCCCATGAACATCAGCACGAGCAGCATCGAGGCGGGTAGCCCGACGAAGATCACGCGCAGATAGGCGAGCGCCGGCTCGAACGCCCCCGGCGGGGTGGCGAGCAGATGGAGGATCTGCGGCGCGAAGATCCAGCCNNCGACGACGATCGCGGTGCACAGCACCAGCCCGATCGCCGAGCCGAACGCGCGCCGCGCCGCGTCGACATCGCGCCGGCCCCAGCTCTGCCCGACCATGATCGTCGCCGCCATGCCGAAGCCGAACACCGCGCCGAAGGTCAGGAACATGATGATATTGGCGTTGGAGGTCGCGGCCAGCCCGCCCTCGCCAAGAAACCGCCCGACCCAGATCGCATTGATCGAGCCGTTGAGCGTCTGGAGAATATTCGAGGCGAGCGTCGGCAGCGCGAACATCAGCAGCGCCTTGCCGATCGGCCCGGTCGTCAGATTATGCGCATGGCCGTGCTGGGCGGCTGGCGGCAGTTGCGCTTCGTCCGACAAAACTTCGTCCCTTCTGTTCCGCCATCCCCGCCCGCGCGGGGACGGCGGGGAATGATCACCCCAATCGCGCCAGCGCTGCCGACAGC
>JAFKLV010000558.1:0-2432 GCA_017304125.1 Sphingomonadales bacterium | reverse complement strand
TCGGCCTCAGCCGCCTTGTCGGCGTGATCGGCGCGCGCCTTTTCCACCGCTTCGGGCTTGGCGCGCTCGACGAAGCTCGCATTGCCCAGACGCGCGGCGAGCGAATCGCGTTCCTTCTCCGCCCCCGCGATCGCCTTGGCGAGCCGCGCGCGTTCGGCGTCGAGATCGATCACCTCGCCCAGCCCGAGGCGGTAGGTCGCTTCATCGACCACCACCTGCGCGCTGCCGCCGGTGACCTCGCCCGGCTCGATCCGCGCGAGCCGCGCGATCGTCGCCGCGTTGCGCGCCAGCCGTTCGACGGTCTCGGCGCCGGCATCGGCCACCGCATAGGGCAGACGCGCGCCCGGCGGCACGTTCAGCTCGGTGCGGCTCGACCGCACTTCGCTGACCAGCCGGATCAGCCAGTCGACCTCGGTCGCCGCCGCCGGATCGATCGCGCGCGCATCGGCCATCGGCCAGTGCGCGACGATCAGTTCGTGCGCGCGCGGCGCCAGCGCGTGCCACAATTCCTCGGTGATGAACGGCATGAACGGATGGAGCACGACCAGCACCTGATCAAGCACCCAGCCCGCCACGGCGCGCGTCTCGTCGTCGATCTGGCCCTTAATCAGTTCGAGATACCAGTCGCAGAACTGGCTCCACACGAAATGATAGATGGCATTGGCCGCCGCGTCGAAACGCAGCTCGGCCAGCGCGAGATCGACCGACTGGATCGCCTTCACGCATTCGCCGACGATCCATTTGTTGACCGCCGAAGATGCCGCCGGCGGCTCCAGCGTGGCCGATCCGCCGATGCCATTGGCCTGGCAGAAGCGGCTGGCGTTCCACAGCTTGGTCGCGAAGTTGCGATAGCCCTCGACGCGGCGCTCATCCATCTTGATGTCGCGGCCCTGGCTTTCCATCGCCGCCATGAAGAAGCGCAGCGCGTCGGCGCCATATTTGTCGATCAGCCCGAGCGGATCGACCGTATTGCCCTTGGACTTGGACATTTTCGCGCCGTCGGCGGCGCGAACGAGACCGTGCAGATAGAGCGTGCGGAACGGCACGTCCTTCATGAACTGCAGGCCCTGCATCATCATCCGGGCATCCCAGAAGAACAGGATGTCGAAGCCCGAGATCAGCACATCATTGGGATAGCGCCCGCCGAGCGTCGGATCCTGATTTTCCGGCCAGCCCATCGTCGCGAACGGCCACAATGCGGAGGAGAACCAGGTGTCGAGCACATCGGGGTCTTGGCTGAGCGCAACCCCCTCGCCCGCCTGCGCCTGCGCATCCTCAGCGCTTTCGGCGACGAAGATGCGGCCGTCGTCGGCGAACCACGCCGGGATGCGATGCCCCCACCACAATTGGCGCGAGACGCACCACGGCTGGATGTTCTCCATCCAGTTGAAATAGGTCTTTTCCCACGTCTTGGGCACGACGCGGGTCTTGCCCGAAGTCACCGCCTCGATCGCCGGCCTGGCCAGTGTCGCAGCGTCGACATACCATTGATCGGTCAGCCACGGCTCGATCACGTCGCCCGAGCGATCGCCATAAGGCGTCTGGATCACGCGATCCTCGACGCGCTCAAGGAAGCCTTCCGCCTCCAGCCGCTCCACCACGCGCTTGCGCGCAGCGAAGCGATCCGCGCCGATGAACTCGGCCGGGATCAGCCCGTCGGCGACCTGCGTCACCTGCGCCTTGGCGTCGAGCATGTTGAGCATGTCGCGCGCCTCGATCCCGGCGCGCTTGCCGACCTCGAAGTCGTTGAAGTCATGCCCCGGGGTGATCTTCACCGCGCCCGAACCGAGTTCGGGATCGGCATGGTCATCGGCAATGATCGGGATCAGCCGGCCGGTGATCGGCAGCCGAACCTTCTTGCCGATCAGCGCCTTGTAGCGCGCATCCTCGGGGTTCACCGCGACCGCCATATCGGCGAGCATCGTCTCCGGCCGCGTCGTCGCGACCGAGATGAAGCCGCTGCCGTCTTCGAGCGGATAGCGCAAATGCCAGAATTTGCCCTGCACCTCACGCGTCTCGACCTCGAGATCGCTGATCGCGGTGCCGAGGCCCGGATCCCAGTTCACCAGCCGCTTGTCGCGATAGATCAGCCCCTGGCGATGCAGATCGACGAACACCTTCAGCACCGCCTTGCTGAAGCCTTCGTCCATCGTGAAGCGCTCGTTGGCCCAATCCATCGAGCAGCCGAGCCGGCGCAGCTGGCCGGTAATCGCGCCGCCGCTTTCCGCCTTCCACTCCCACACCTTGGCGACGAATTCCTCGCGCGTGAGATCGGTGCGCTTCTGCTGGCGCAAGGCCATCTGGCGCTCGACCACCATCTGCGTCGCGATCCCGGCGTGATCGGTGCCGACCACCCACAAAGCATCCTTGCCCTTCAGCCGCGCGTGGCGGACGAGGATATCCTGCAGCGTATTGTCGAGCGCATGCCCGAT
>JAFKLV010000557.1 GCA_017304125.1 Sphingomonadales bacterium | reverse complement strand
AGCCGCCGGCGTTCGCTGTTTTCGCGGTCGATCGGTTCGGTTTCGGCGATCGTCGTCAGCATCAGCCCGCTGCCCGCATCGCGGACCAGCGCGCGCCCGGCGGACAGCCCGGTGATGCGATCGCGCCGCCCGAGGGTCGAATAGCCGAGCGCGAGCGGACGGGCGAGGCGGACGTTACCGCCCAGCCACTGCCCCTTCGCATCGGTCAGCATGAAGCCGACATTGCCCGTGTCGCGCTCGTCGGTGATCACGTTGATCCGCTCGATGATCGCCTTGATGTCGCCGGGGCGGGTCTGCGAGAGGATCGCATCGCTCAGCGCGTCGATCCGTTCGTCGACCAGCTCGACGATCGCGCGCTGCGTCGCGCGATAGGTGGCGAACCCGGTGAGCGCCACCGCCAGGAAGAAGCTCAGCAGGAAGGCAAGCGTCAGCGATCGCAGCGATCGCAGCGCGAGCATGGTCAGTCCCTGAGCATGTAACCGACGCCGCGCACCGTGAGGATCGGATCCTCCTCGCCGTCGGCCATCAGCTTGCGGCGCAGTGCGCGGATCTGGACGTCGACGATGTTGGTCGTCGGCTCGAAATCATAGCCCCACACGCGCTCGATCAGCATCGCGCGGGTCAGCACCGTGCCCGCGTTGCGCGCCAGCTCGGCGAGCAATTGCAGCTCGAGCTTGACCAGATCGAGCGGGCGCTCGCCGCGCCACGCACGGAACCGCGTCGGGCTGACGGTGATGTTCCCGACGCAGATCGTGTCGCCGCCGCCGCCGGCGCCGCTGGTCCATTGCCGGCCGCGCACCAGCGCCTTGAGCCGCGCTTCCAGCTCGGCCGCGGGGGTAGGCTTCACGACATAATCGTCGGCGCCCGCCTCCAGCCCCTCGACCTTCTCGCCCGAGCGGCCGAGCGCGCTCAGCATCACCACCGGCAGCGTCTTGCCGCTCTCGCGCAGCCGGCGCAGAATCGCGGTGCCGTCCATATTGGGCAGCATGCGATCGAGGATTGCCGCGTCGAACGGCTCGCGATCGACCGCCTGCAGCGCCGCGGCGCCATTGGGCGCCACGGTCACCGCATGATCCAGCGCGCGCAACTCCTCGGCCAGCGTTGCCGCATAGCCTTCGTCGTCTTCCACCAGCAGCAGGTTCATGACCACACCTCACTTATCGTTCATTCACCGACATATGGCCGTTCCGGTCTGTGACCAAGTGAACGTTCTGTCATTGACAGCCGCGCCGCTTTCGCGTGGTGGGGCGGGACAATTGGAGCGAGGATGCGATGGGCGAGCATTACGACGTGCTGATCGTTGGGGGCGGCCATGGTGGCGCGCAGGCGGCGGTGGCGCTCAGGCAGCGCAAATTCGCCGGGACGATCGCGATCGTCGGTGACGAACCCGAGCTTCCCTATGAACGCCCGCCGCTCTCGAAGGACTATCTGTCGCGCGAGAAGGAGTTCGAGCGCATCCTGATCCGCCCCGCGACCTTCTGGGCCGACAAGCAGGTCGATATGCTGCTCGGCCGGCGCGTCGTATCGGTCGATCCGGCGGCGCATCAGGTCACCACCGCGGACGGCGCGACGATCGGTTACGGCACGTTGGTCTGGGCGACCGGCGGCAGCCCGCGCCGCCTGACCTGCGACGGGCATGACCTCGCCGGGGTCCATGCGGTGCGCACCCGTGCCGATGTCGACAAGCTGATGGGCGAGCTCGAAGCGACGCGCCGCGTGGTGGTGATCGGCGGCGGCTATATCGGGCTGGAGGCGGCGGCGGTGCTCGCCAAGCTCGGCAAGCAGGTGACCGTGCTGGAAGCGCTGCCGCGCGTGCTGGCGCGCGTCGCGGGTGAGCCCTTGTCGCGCTTCTACGAGGCGGAGCATCGCGCGCATGGTGTCGAGGTGCGGCTTGGCGCGATGGTCGCCGGGCTGGAGGAGCGCGACGGTGCGGTTTCCGGGGTGAAGCTGGCCGATGGCGAGACCTTGCCGTGCGAGATGGTGATCGTCGGCATCGGCATCATCCCCGCGGTCGAGCCGCTCATCGCGGCTGGCGCGGCGGGCGGCAACGGGGTCGATGTCGACGCGCATTGCCACACCAGCCTGCCCGACGTTTATGCGATCGGCGATTGCGCGGCGCATGAGAGCGGCTTTGCCGGCGGCGCACGCATCCGGCTCGAATCGGTGCAGAACGCCAATGATCAGGCGATGACAATGGCCAAATCGGTCACCGGCGAGCCGCAGGTCTATGATGCGGTGCCGTGGTTCTGGTCGAACCAATATGACCTCCGACTCCAGACGGTCGGCCTGTCGACCGGGCATGACGATGTGGTGGTGCGCGGCGACATTGCGGCGCGCTCGTTCAGTATCGTCTATCTGAAGGAGGGGCGGGTGATCGCGCTCGATTGCGTCAATGCGACCAAGGATTATGTCCAGGGCCGTGCGTTGGTGCTCAACGGCGCGGTGATCGCCCCCGAGCGGCTGGCCGATGCCAGCGTGCCGCTCAAGGAAATTAGCGCCGCTTAAGCCCGATCGAACTTCGCCTTAACAGGGCGGGCGCGGTCTTGCCTTTTGCCGTCGCGCCGGCCTTGGTCGGGCGGGACGGGCGGTTCGCGGAAATGCTAGCCTGCCCTATATAAGCATCGATAATCGAAACTGCCGTAACAGGAGCCATGTCAGCATGAAGACCCGCGCCGCCGTCGCGTTCGAGGCGAAGAAGCCGCTGGAGATCGTCGAACTCGATCTTGAAGGCCCCAAGGCGGGCGAAGTGCTGGTCGAGATCATGGCGACCGGCATTTGCCACACCGATGCCTATACGCTCGACGGGTTCGATTCGGAGGGGTTGTTCCCCTCGATCCTCGGCCATGAAGGCTGCGGCATCGTCCGCGAGGTCGGCCCCGGCGTGACCAGCGTCGCGCCCGACGATCACGTCATCCCGCTCTACACGCCGGAATGCCGCCAGTGTAAATCGTGCCTCAGCCAGAAGACCAATTTGTGCACCGCGATCCGCGCGACGCAGGGCAAGGGGCTGATGCCCGACGGGACGAGCCGGTTCAGCTACAAGGGCCAAACCATCTATCATTACATGGGCTGCTCGACCTTCTCGAACTTCACCGTGCTGCCCGAGATCGCAGTGGCGAAGATCCGGCCGGACGCCCCGTTCGACACCAGCTGCTATATCGGCTGCGGCGTCACCACCGGGGTCGGCGCGGTGGTCAACACCGCCAAGGTCGAGCCGGGCGCCACCGTCATCGTGTTCGGGCTCGGCGGGATCGGGCTCAATGTGATTCAGGGCGCCAAGTTCGCCGGCGCGGCGCGGATCATCGGCGTCGATATCAACCCCGATCGCGAGGCCTGGGGCCGCCAGTTCGGGATGACCGATTTCGTCAATCCGAAGAATGTCGGCGATATCGTCCAGCATCTGATCGCGATGACCGACGGCGGCGGCGATTATACCTTCGATTGCACCGGCAACACCGTGGTGATGCGCCAGGCGCTCGAATCGGCGCACCGCGGCTGGGGCGAATCGATCGTCATCGGGGTCGCCGAATCGGGCAAGGAAATCGCGACGCGGCCGTTCCAGCTCGTCACCGGGCGGGTGTGGAAGGGCACTGCGTTCGGCGGCGCGCGCGGGCGCACCGACGAGCCGAAGATCGTCGACTGGTATATGAACCGGCTGATCCAGATCGATCCCATGATCACCCACCGGCTGTCGCTGGAGGAGATCAACAAGGGCTTCGACCTGATGCACGCCGGCGAAAGCATCCGCTCGGTCGTGGTCTATTGATGGAGACGGTCTCCACCAATCAGGCGTTCGGCGGGGTGCAGGGCGTTTACCGCCACGCCTCCGC
>JAFKLV010000556.1 GCA_017304125.1 Sphingomonadales bacterium | reverse complement strand
GCCGTGCCGTTCAGCGTCACGGTCAATTTATCGGGGCGGCCGACGTTGATCTTGGGATCCTTGGCATCGGCCGGCACGTCGAACTTGTCGCCGGCCTTCATCGTGCCGAGGTACAGCGTCTTGTCGTCGGCGTCATAGACGCGCAGCCACACCGCGTCGCTCGCGGTCAGCGTCACATGCCCGTTGGCCGGGTTCTGCGCCGCGACCGGGGTCGCGGTCGGCACCGGGGCGACCACCGCGGGGGCGCTGGTGGCGCTCGCGCTCTCGGTATTGCTGCCGCTGTTGCGCCACATCCCCACTGCAAACCACAGCACCGCGAGCACCACCACCGCGAGCGCGATGCCGGCGGCGAGGATCACCACCCCGCGGGAGGGGACGCGCGCCGGATCGGCGATCTCATAGGGCTGATATTGTGCGACCGGCCGGCAGATCCGCGCCACTTCCTCGCGCGTATCGCGCGCCAGCGTCACCTCGTCCTCGCCCACGGTGCGGGCATAAGCGCGCACGAAACCAACGGCATAGGTGGGGGAGGGGAGTGAATCGTAGCTGCCGTTCTCGATCGCCTCCAGATGCCGCAACGGAACGCGGGTGCGCGCCGCAATCTCCGCCAGCGACAGCTTTTGTTTCTTGCGCGCGCTTTGCAACCGCTCGCCGACCGAGCGGGGGATAAGCGTATTCTGTTCGCCGTCGGCGGCGTCGGTCATGGAAGTCTCCGGCGCGGGCAATGCTCCCTTGCCCGCCATTTTTTCCACCTGTCCCAAAGCCCGACAGGTGTGTCAATCGCGCGTGCCGACGGATCAGCCCAATTCGACGCCGTGATCGGTCGCGAACTGGCTCAACGCACCGCGAAAATCGCGCGGACCGCTGGCGAGCAGCCGTTGCATCTCCGCGACGAGTGCGGCGTGATCGAGCGAACGGACCATCGCTTTGATCGGCCCGACCGCCGCCGGGGTGATCGACAGTCGCTCGATCCCCAGCCCGAGCAGCGCCATCGCCTCCAGCGGTCGCCCGCCCATTTCGCCGCATACCGTCAGCGACACCCCCGCCGCGCGCGCCGGCGCGACGACGCTGGCGACGAAGCGCAGGATCGAGGTCGACAGCCAGTCGTAACGCTCGGCGAGCTTCGGGTTGGCGCGATCGGCGGCGAACAGGAATTGCGTCAGATCGTTGGTGCCGACCGACAGGAATTGCAGCTTGGGCAGCAAAAGATCGAGCTGATAGGCGAGGCTCGGTACTTCGAGCATCGCGCCATAGCGTATCTCATTGGGCAGGCGGTGGCCGCGCCGCGTCAGCCAGTCGCGCTGCGCCTCGAACAAGGCACGTGCCTCGTCGAACTCCCAGGCCTCGGAAACCATCGGGAACATCACGTTGAGCGTCCGCCCGGCGGCGGCCTCCAGCAACGCGCGTGCCTGCACCTTCATCAGCCCGTCGCGTTCCAGCCCGAGCCGCAGCGCGCGCCAGCCCATCGCCGGATTTTCCTCGTCGGCGGGATTGTCCTTCAAATAGGGCAAAGCCTTGTCGCCGCCGATATCGATCGTGCGGAACACCACCGGGCGATCCCCGGCGGCATCGAGCACCTCGCGATACAGGCGCTGCTGGCGCTCGCGCGCGGGCAGGGTGGCGGACACGAGGAACTGGAATTCGGTGCGGAACAGCCCGATGCCGTCGGCACCGGTCAGGTCGAGCGCCGCCACATCGTCACGCAGCCCGGCATTGACCATCACCGTGATGCGCTTGCCGTCGCGGGTTTCGGGGGCGACTTCGCGCAATGCGGCATAAGCGGCGCGGCGCTTCTGGCGCAGCGCGAGCTTGGCGTCGAACGCCTCCTCCATCGCGCCCGAGGGGCGGACCAGCACCGATCCCTCGCTCACGTCGAGCAGCAACAAATCGCCGTCGGCGATCAGCCGCCGCACGTCGCGCACGCGACCGAGCACCGGCACTCCCATCGCCCGCGCGACGATCGTGACGTGCGCGGTGAGCGAGCCTTCCTCGAGGATCACGCCCTTCAGCCGGCGGCGATCATATTCGAGCAATTCGGCCGGGCCGAGATTGCGCGCGATCAGGATCGTATCGCCGCGCAACCCCATTTGCGCCGCAGTGCCCATCTGGCCCGAGACGATGCGCAACAGCCGGTTCGACAGATCCTCCAGATCGTGCATGCGATCGGCGAGCAACGGATCGTCGATCTGGCGCATGCGCTGGCGGGTGCGCTGCTGGACACGCTCGATCGCCGCCTCGGCGGTCAGCCCGGACTCGATCGCCTCATTGATCCGCCGGCCCCAGCCTTCGTCGTAGGCGAACATCTTATAGGTGGCGAGCACCTCCTCATGTTCGCCGCCGGTGCCGAATTCGGCCTCGCGCGTCATGCGGTCGATCTGCTCGCGCATCTTGTCGAACGCGGCATAGACGCGGTGGCGCTCGGCCTCGATATCCTCTGCGACGGTATGTTCGATCGTGATCCGCGGCTGGTGGAACACGGCATAGCCGGCGGCCATGCCGTCGACCAGTTTCTGCCCGCCGATCCGCACGCTGGCGGTCGATTGCGGGCTCGCCCCGCCGGCCGGGCCGCCGGCCTCGTCGATCAGCCCGGCATTGGCGATCAGTTCGGACAGCACCATCGCCACCGTCTGCAGTGCCTCGATCTCGACATCGGCATATTTGCGCGCTTCGCTATGCTGCACCGCCAGCACGCCGACCGCCTGCTCGCGCCGGATGATCGGCACCCCGGCGAAGCTGTGGAAGCGATCCTCGCCGGTTTCGGGGCGATAGGCGAAATGCGGGTGGCTGGCGGCCTCGTCGAGGTTGAGCACCTCGACATCCTCGGCGATCGTCCCCACCAGCCCCTCGCCGGGGGCGAGCTTGGTGACGTGCACCGCGCTCGGATCCAGCCCGCGCGTCGCGAACAGTTCGAGCACGCCTTCGCGCAGCAGATAGATCGAGCAGACCTCGCTCTCCAGCGCCTCGCCGATGATCTCCGCAACCTGATTGAGCTTAGCCTGCGCGTTCGAGCGCGCGGCCATGACATCGTGGAGACGAACGAGAATCTCGCGGGCGGAGGCGGCGGCGGAAAGCTGCATGGGGGACAGCTATCAGACCGAGGGCTTGGGTGCCACGCAACATTATATGCATAGCGGGGCTTTTTGTTTTTATTGGAGTGTCATTGTCAGAATAAACGGCTGAGATCGCGCACGCCTTCTACCACCGTAACGATCTCGACCTGATCGCTCGCGGCGTGATGCTCATAGAGAATGAGATAGCTGCCATGGACCAGCGATCGGGCGCCCGGCCGAATGTCGTCGCGTGACGCGCCGATGTCAGGAAAATCGCCTAGCCGCCGGATCTTCTTGTCGATCGCGAGCAGGAGACGATCGGCGGCGGAGTCGTCATCCAGCGCGACATATTGCCAGATACGCTTGAAGTCTTCTTGCGCGCGCCGCGAGATGACGATGTCCGGCATGTCAGCGCGCGATGTCCGCCTCGTTTCTCGCCTCGGCGATGATCGAATTCATGTCGAGCGGACCGGCAGTGCCGCTGGCCTTTCCACGATCCCATGCCTCGCGCAGCGCGCGCAGTTCCTCTGCGCGAAACGCGCGGCGCTCGTTCCAGAGCCGCATCGCGTCGCGCACGACCTCGCTGACTGATGCATATTCGCCTGTCCTGATCGCGGCGTGGATCGTCTCGGCCATCGGTTCAGGAACCACGACCGTCATTCGCTCATTCTGGCCCATAACGTCACCCAAGTATGAATAATTCATACTAGGTGCCGGTGGTGTTGATTGCAAGGCGAGCAAGCCGCCACGGCACGCGGCGGCTGTCTAATCGAACAACCCG
>JAFKLV010000555.1 GCA_017304125.1 Sphingomonadales bacterium | reverse complement strand
TCCAGCTTGCCGCGGCCTGTGGATCGAGATCCCAGAGCAAGGTGCGCCGTGCGGAGCGCGCCGCCGCGCACCATGCAAGATTGACCGCCAGCGTCGTCTTACCGACGCCGCCCTTGAGGCTATAAACCGCGATTGTCGCCATCGGCAGAACGTGCCGTGCCGCGCGGCGGCTGACAAGTGGCGGTCATCAAATGAAAAGGCCGGCGTATCGCTACGCCGGCCTGATGGTTTGGGAAATGTCGAGCGATTACGACTTGCAGGCCTGCTCTTTGCCGCCCGCGGGGGTGAGGGTGATGTGCGCCGGATCGCCGGTCAGCTTCCAGCCGCCCTCGGCGACCAGCGGATCGCCCGCCTTCTCGGCCTTCAGCATCGTCGCCGGACCGTCCTTCTTGGTCTTGACGGTCGCCTGCTTGTCGCCCTGGAAGAAGGTGACATAGACGAGGCTGTTGTCCTTGCAGCGGAAGGTCTTTTCAGCCTTGATCGCCGGCGGCAGCTCGACGGCGCCCTTGTTGGCGAGCTGAGCGGCCATGGGATCGGGGTTGGTGTCGATCACTTCGGCCTTTTCCGGCTTCGAATTGCAAGCGGAAAGCGCGACGAGCGCGACGGCGGCGGGAACGAGGAAAAGGGTCTTCATAGCGTCGCGACGCCTTACTCGCGGCGCGGCTATCGTCAAGGCGGCAAAACGATTCGAGACAATATTTATGTCCCAAATGCCTCGTTTTGCCGCGGGATCATGCGAGAAACGCGGCCAGCGCATCCCATTGCGGTTGTTTGACCTCGATCTTCACCGTGTGGAGCGCGCTCGACGAGGGTAGCGGAACCAGCGTCAGCGCGCTTTTGGCGAGCAGCGGGCGGCCGAGCCGCAGCGCGGTGCCGCCGTTGAACGCGACCGCGCGCAACGCCGGCAGCGAGTCGGTCAGCGCGGCAAGATCGTTGGCGTCATGCTCGCGGATCGCCGCATCGGTGCTGCCGGCGCGCCGGGCGGAGGCGATCACGTCCCACAGCCCGATCCGCGCCGCGCGCAACGCCGCCAGCCGGGCCTCATAAGCCAGCGCGGCGATATCGCGCCCGATCGCATGGCCGACGAGTCGCCAGAACTGGTTCTGTGGATGCGCATAATAGCGGCGCTCCGCCAAGCTGCGCTCGCCGGGCAGGCTGCCGAGGATCAGGAGCCGCGTGTGCGGGTCGACGATCGGGGAAAAAGATGATTTGCGCGTCATATGCGAAGTTCAGCGTTGCCCTATTAAAGCCCAACGAAGGTTGCCACGCGGCGTCGGGCGCGGCATCTGATGCATCATGCTCACCGCCCGCGATACGCTTGCGCTGATCGGCAATACCCCGCTCGTCCGGCTGAAAGGCCCCAGCGAGGAAACCGGTTGCGACATTTTCGGCAAATGCGAATTTGCCAACCCCGGCGCCAGCGTGAAGGATCGCGCGGCGTTGTTCATCGTCGAGGACGCCGAAGCGCGCGGGCAGCTCAAACCCGGCGGGACGATCGTCGAGGGCACCGCGGGCAATACCGGGATCGGGCTTGCACTGGTCGCCAATGCCAAGGGCTATCGCACGATCATCGTGATGCCCGACACCCAGTCGCGCGAGAAGATGGATACGTTGCGCGCTTTGGGGGCGGAGCTGGTGACGGTGCCCGCGGCGCCTTATTCGAGCCAATATCATTTCGTGCACACCTCGCGCCGTATCGCCGAGGAAACGCCGGGCGCGATCTGGGCCAATCAGTTCGACAATATCGCCAACCGCAAGGCGCATATCGCCGGCACCGCCGAGGAAATCTGGACGCAGATGGACGGCCGCATCGACGGCTTCACCTGCGCGGTCGGCACCGGGGGCACCTTCGCCGGGGTCGGCATGGGGCTCAAGGCGAAGGACGAGAAAGTGACGATCGCGCTCAGCGATCCCTATGGCGCAGCGCTTTATTCTTATTATGCCTGCGGCGAGCTGAAGGCCGAAGGCACGTCGGTCGCCGAGGGGATCGGGCAGGGGCGGATCACCGCCAATCTGGAAGGCGCGCCGGTCGACACGCAATTCCGCATCCCCGATCAGGAGGGGCTCGACTGGGTGGCGCGGCTGCTCGACGAGGAGGGGCTGTGTCTCGGCTTGTCGTCGGGGATCAACGTTGCGGGGGCGGTCCGGCTGGCGCGCGAACTGGGGCCGGGCAAGCGCATCGCGACGATTCTGTGCGACACGGGTTTCCGTTACCTTTCCACGCTCTACAACCCGGAATGGCTCGCCGCCAAAGGGCTGCAGCGCGGAGAATCATTGTAAAATTCGACAAAGGCACGATGTTGCGTTACTCTCGTGCGACGGATGAAGACCGAAATATCTACTCCTCCTAAGACAGCAGCGAACCAGACGGCGCAGCGCGTGCGGGTCGGCATGGTCGGCCTTGCCGCCGTTGTGCTGCTGATCGGGCTTGCCAGCGCGATCTTCAGCGCGGCGAGCCATGAGAAGCCCGTCGCGACGATCGACGCCCCGAAAGCGGAGGCGGTCGCCAATATGACGCTGGCCAACAACACCGTTGCGGCACCCACTGCACCCAACGAGCCGCTCGCCGAGCTTGGCGTGGCGCCCGCCACGACCAACGGCGCCGCGCCGGCCGCGCCGCACCACTGATCCGATCCGAGTCATGACGCTGATGCGATCGCCGGGGAAAAGCGGGGAAATCACCCCGTTTCCCCGGTTATCCCCGGATTCCGCCATCGCCATAGCGCGAACGGAAAGTGAACGCGTGTGCCCGCTGCCCGGTTTTGTTGGAGGGAAACCACCCGATTAGGCGCGTTTTCCCCGACTTACCCCAGATTTCCCTTCCCATCCCCGGCGGCCCCTGATATCTATCAGAGCTGCAGAGGGGCGGACTCGCTGTATTCAAGCTTCGTGATCACCGGGCGGCCGGGGTGGCCGATTTCCGGGCCGGAGAAGCGCGTCCGCAGCCGGGTGAGGTGGGCGTGTCGGAAAGGGTCGACTATCAGGGAAAGGGCATCGCACTCGTCGACGAGAAGTCGCGGGTCGCCATCCCGAACACCCTGCGCGCCATGCTCGCCAAGAATTCCCCGCGCGAAGACGGCAAGGATGGCGGCACCGTCATCATCGCCCCGCACCCCGAGCATCGCTGCCTGATCGCTTATGATCCGAAGTTCGTGCCGTTCTGGAAGGCGCGGCTGGAGCAGTTCGATGCCGCGCAGTTCGAAAAGAGCGGGCGCACCGATTACAATATCCTCGATCGCGCCGGCGGGGCTGAGCCGCTGCCGTTCGACGGCAGCGGGCGGTTCATCATGCCGGCGTTCGAGCGCAAATATGCGCGGATCGGCAATGTCGCCTTCTTCCACGGATCGTTCCACTGGATCACGATCTGGAGCCCGAAGATCCTGATCGAGACCCCGGGGATCGACCCGTTCCTCAAGGAATATGTCGAGTTCGCCTGCGAGGAAAAGGGGTATGCGCTGTGACCGCGCCGGCCGACCCCCATATCCCGGTGCTGCTCGACGAGGTGCTGGCGGCGCTTGCCCCGGCGCCCGGTGAGACGATGGTCGACGCGACCTTCGGCGCGGGGGGCTATACCCGCGCCCTGCTCGCCACGGGCGCGCGGGTGTTTGCCTTCGATCGCGATCCCGATGCGATTGCCGCCGGACGCGCGCTGGAAAGCGCCGAGGCCGGGCTGATTCTCGTTCCGGCCGAATTTTCCGCCCTGGCCGGCGAGCTTGAGGCGCGTGGCGTGCCCCCGGTCGACGGCGTGGTGATGGATATCGGCGTCTCGTCGATGCAGCTCGACCGGCCTGAGCGCGGCTTCTCCTTCCAGGGCGACGGGCCGCTCGACATGCGCATG
>JAFKLV010000554.1 GCA_017304125.1 Sphingomonadales bacterium | reverse complement strand
TGCGCCTCGTCGACCAGCACGCAGGCGATCCGCTCGGCGGCATGTCGTTCCAGCACGCATCCGGCGATATCGGTGGACGGGTCGAACATCGTCGCCGGCGCGCAAAGCCCGATCCGCGACGAGATCGTCGCGCTCGCGAAACGGTCGTCGATCGCCGCGGTGAACAGCATCGTCGCCATGCCGCGCTCGCGATAGTTGAAATCGGCCTGCAGCAGGTTGGTCGATTTCCCCGCGTTCATCGAGGCATAATAGAAATAGAGCTTGGCCATCGTCCGGCCGGCATAGCCGCAGTGCGCGGCAAAAGAAAACGGCGCCCGCATGTGGGTGCGGGCGCCGTTCGTGACATTGCAGACCTTTATCGGGTTCAGGCGAAGCGCAACTGGGCCGGCTGGCTGCGGCGATAGCGCATGCGGCCGGCGACCATCCCGAAACCGATGATCAGCAGGCCCCAGATGGCGGGCTCGGGCACCGCCGCGGCGAGCGAGGTCACGGTGGTGACGCCAAGCCCGGTCGCGGCATTGCCGTTGACGGCGGCGGTGAAGGTGTAGCCGCCCGACGGCCCGAGCGTGCCGTTCGACCCGACGTCGGTGCCGAACAGACGCAGGTTGCCGCCGTTGAGCACCATATCGAACAGCCCGTTATTCGCGGTGCTGTAGAAACGAATCTCCGACGGGACCGCGCTGAGCGCGACGCCGTTGAGCGAGAAGCTGAAGTTGCTGATCGCCGAGGTGAAGGCATAGCCAGCCGCCGCGGTGATGCTATCCGGCACATCGAAAGAGAATTGGAAAGATTGGTTGGCTCTGCTGACGGCAGTCGTGCTGGTGTTGCTGCCCCAGAAGCCGGTGCCCTGGATCAGCACCGCGGCATCCGCGCTGGTGGCAAAGACCGCCAGCGCGACGCTACTGGCGGCAGCGAGAAGCTTTCGTTTTCCAGTCATACTCAAACCCTTTCATACGGCACACGGGGCACCGGCAAACGCCGGCAACCCGCCGATCGACCGCGAAATACACTCGCAGCCGCAGCGTGAACTACGCCTCCAAAGGGTGGTTGTTAATCGTTAGGGGGTTGGTAACCGGGCTTTTCGGGGTGGGGAGAGGCCGGCCCGGGGTGAGCGGAAACCGCCTGCGACGAGCCGTTCAATCGAGGTCGCGCGCGACCCCGGGAGCGCGGAGCAGCGAGTCGATATGGCTGCCCTCGTCGAAGCTTTCGTCGGCGATAAACTTCAATTTTGCCGCGTATTTCAAATTGATACGCCGAGCGACCTCGCGCTGGAGGAAGGCCGTGGTGGTCCGCAGCGCCTTCAGCACGACCTCTTCGTCGCGGCCCAGCAACGGTTTGACGAACACGGTGGCGTTGCGCAGGTCGGGCGACATGCGCACCTCGGTCACCGAGACGAGATGCGAGACGAGCGTATCGTCGTGGACGTCGCCGCGCTGCAATATTTCCGCGAGCACATGGCGCACCTGCTCGCCGACGCGCAGCGTGCGGACGGACTTGTCCGGATTGTTGTCGTTATGCCGCATCAGCAAAAGCGGCCCCGGCTTTCACCGGGGCCGTCCTAATCAAAGCGTCCGCTCGCGCAGCTCGACCTCGAAGGTTTCGAGGAAGTCGCCCGGCTTGATGTCGGTGAAGTTGTTGGTGAAGGTCACGCCGCACTCGAGGCCAGCGCGCACCTCCGCCACATCGTCCTTGAACCGCCGCAGCGACGCGATTTCGCCATTGTAGATAATGACGTCGTTGCGCGTGATGCGGGCCTTGAGCGCCTTGCGGATAACGCCTTCGACCACCAGCAGGCCGGCCGCCTTGCCGTGCTTGCCAGCCGAGAAGACCTCGCGGATTTCGGCGCGGCCGACGACCGTTTCGAACGCTTCGGGGCCAAGCTCGCCCGCCATGCCGGCGCGGATCTCGTCGATCAGGTCATAGATGACGTCATAATATTTGAGCGCCACCTGATGCCGGTCGGCGATTTCGCGGGCCTTGGCATTGGCACGGACGTGGAAGCCGATGATCGGCGCGCCCGAAGCCGCTGCAACGTTGACGTCGCTCTCGGTGATACCGCCGACACCCGAATGCAGGATGCGCACCTTGATGTCGTCGGTCGACAGCTTGTTGAGGCTGGCGACGATCGCTTCGACGGTGCCCTGCGTATCGGCCTTGACGACCAGCGGATATTCGATCGCCTGATTGGCCTTGAGCGCGGAGAACATGCTCTCCAGGCTCGCCGGCGCCGCGGTGGTGCGCTTCTGGAGCAGCACGCTCTGGCGATATTCGGCGACCTCGCGGGCACGCGCTTCGTTCTCGACCACCTGGAGCTGATCGCCCGCTGACGGGGTGCCGGAAATACCCAGCACCTCGACCGGCATCGACGGTTCCGCCTGCTTGAGCTGGCGGCCCTTGTCGTCGACCAACGCACGGACCTTGCCGCTTTCCGCGCCGACGACGAACACGTCGCCGACCTTCAGCGTGCCGCGCGTGACGAGCACGGTGGCGACCGGGCCGCGGCCCTTGTCGAGCTTCGCCTCGAGCACCGAGCCTTCGGCAGCGCGCTCGGGGTTGGCCTTCAGCTCCATCAGTTCGGCCTGGAGCTGGATCTTCTCGATCAGTTCGTCGAGGCCGGTCCGCTTGAGCGCGGAGACCTCCACGTCCTGCACGTCGCCGCCCATCTGCTCGACGACGATCTCATGCTCCAGCAGGCGCTCGCGCACGCGCTGGGCATTGGCCTCATGCTTGTCGATCTTGTTGATCGCCACGATCATCGGCTTGCCGGCGGCCTTGGTGTGATTGATCGCCTCGATCGTCTGCGGCATCAGCCCGTCGTCGGCGGCAACCACCAGCACCACGATATCGGTCACGTCCGCACCACGCGCCCGCATCGCGGTAAACGCTTCGTGGCCCGGGGTGTCGAGGAAGGTGATCTTCGACTTGTCCTTCAGCGTCACCTGATAGGCGCCGATATGCTGGGTGATGCCACCGGCCTCGCCCTTCACCACATCGGTGCCGCGCAGCGCGTCGAGCAGGCTGGTCTTGCCGTGATCGACATGGCCCATGATCGTCACCACCGGCGGACGCGGCTGGAGCGCGACATCCTCGTCCATCGCGTCATCGACCTGCAGATCGATATCGGCATCCGACACGCGGACGATATTGTGCCCGAATTCGGTGACGAGCAGCTCGGCCGTATCCTGGTCGATCGTCTGGTTGACGGTGACGGGCATGCCCATCTTGAACAGCGCCTTGACCAGATCGGCGCCCTTTTCCGCCATACGGTTGGCAAGTTCCTGGACGGTGATCGCCTCCGGCACCTGGACGTCGCGGACCTGCTTGGCCTGCGGTTCGCGCGGGCCGCTGAACTGCGAGCGGCGTTCCTTTTCACGCGCACGCTTCAGCGCGGCGAGGCTGCGCGCACGCGCGCCTTCCTCGCTCAACGCGCGGTTGACCGTCAGCTTGCCGCCGCGGCGCTCGTCGCCCTTGCGGTCGCGCTGCTGCGGACGCGCCGGGGTGGCGTTGCGCGGCGTGGCCTGCCCGCTGGGCATGCTGCGCTGCTGACCACCGCCCGACGATCCGCCAGCCGACCCGCCCGAAGCGGGCGCGGACGGCGCGGCGGATGCGGCAGCAGCAGGCTTGGCCGGCTCGGGCTTGGGCTGCGGCTTGGGAATCTCGGGGCGCACCACCGGGGTGAAGCGGCGCGGCGCCGGAATCGCCGGATCGCGCGACAGTTCCAGCGTCGGCGGCGGGGGCGGCGGTGCCGCCGGCTGCGGGGCCGGCGCGGGGGCCGCGGCGACCGGTGCCGGCTCGGCCTTCACCTCGGGTGCCGGCGCAGGCGTCGGCTCCGCTGCCGGCT
>JAFKLV010000553.1 GCA_017304125.1 Sphingomonadales bacterium | reverse complement strand
CGCCGGGTTGCCGCGGCGCGCGGCGCCCTCCAGGATCGTGCCGCGCCGGCGCAGCAATTCGTCGGTGGTGATCGCTGAGGTCTCGAAGCCCGGCATGATCCGCGCGAGGCCGTTCGCCGCCAGCGTGTTGAGCATGCTACCGACCACCGCCGCGCCACCGACCGCCAGCCCCCACGGCAAGGTCGAGCCGGTGAAAGCGGTGGCGATCTGCTGGATCGCGACCCCGACCAGCGCGAAGCAGCCGAGCAGCGAGGTCAGCCAGATGAGGATCGGCAATTCCCGCCCCAGCCCGAGCCAGCTCAACAGGCCGCCCTCAACGTCCGCGTGGATGCCGCCGTGGAGGTCGAGATGCCCGAAGCCGAGCCCGATCGCTTCGATCAGGCCAATCCCGATCATCACGACGAACGCGATCGCAAACGGGGCATAATCGGGCGTCAGCAGCAGCGCGAACATTGCACCCGCCTTTTCGCCCGCGCGCACGGCTCGCGGCCGGACGCGTTCGACTGTCGCCCGAACAAAAATCGTCGCTTCGACATAGCCCCCCGGATTTCGGATGAAATATTATGCCAATGTTCAAGTCATCACAACAGCTTTAGCGGCCGCATTTCAAACCATTTTGAGAACAAGGAACGGGGTGCCGCAACCTGCCGAACCGGCCATTTTCCCGGGCGTCATTGATCAGAAATGCGAGACCATGTTCGAAAATCCGCCCGCCAACCGCCCCAACGACATCGCTTCTCCTGTCGCAGACCGGGTGTCGACTTATGACTGGCCGGCGATCACCGCGGAACTGGACGGCGCGGGCTGCGCGATCCTGCCGCAATTGCTTTCGGCCGATGAATGTCGCGCGATTGCCGCGCTCTACCCCGACGAACGCCATTTCCGCAGCCGCGTCGTCATGGCGCGGCACGGCTTCGGCAAGGGCGAGTATCGCTATTTCGCTTACCCCCTGCCCGCGCCGATCGAGGCGTTGCGGACAGCGCTCTACCCGCAGCTCGCAGAGCTCGCCAATCGCTGGAACGAGCGGATGGGGATCGATCGGCGCTATCCCGCCGATCATGCCGATTTTCTCGCGCGCTGCCACGCCGCGGGGCAAAATCGCCCTACCCCGTTACTGCTGCAATATGGGCCGGGAGACTATAATTGCCTGCATCAGGATCTGTACGGCGAGTTCGTCTTTCCGATCCAGATCGCGATCCTGCTGTCGGCGCCGGACGAGGATTTCACCGGCGGCGAGTTCGTCCTCACCGAACAACGCCCGCGGATGCAGAGCCGGGCCGAGGTCGTCCCGTTGCGGCAAGGCGATGCACTTGCCTTCGCGGTCCACCACCGCCCGGTGCAAGGGACACGCGGCAGCTACCGCGTCAACATGCGCCACGGGGTCAGCCGGTTGCGCACGGGGCAGCGCCACACGCTCGGGATCATCTTCCACGACGCGCAATGAGCGCCGCGCTTTAACGCCCAAGCGCCAGCGCGAGCGCCCCGAGCAGCCCCGCGTCGGTGCCGAGCCCCGGCGCGGTCACGATCTCGTTCACCTCGCCCGGAAAATAACCACCGCTCGCGTCCCGCGTCTGGATGCGGACCTGATCGAGCAGCCCCGGTGTCTGCATCACGCCCCCGCCGAGAATGATCCGCGCCGGCTGGAGGATCGCGCGAAAGGTCTGGAGCGCCTGCGCAAGATACCAGGCGATGATGCGGTGGGCGGGATGATCCGCCGGCAGGTCGGACAGCGACACGCCCCAGCGTGCGATGATCGAGGGGCCCGCGGCCAGCCCCTCGAGGCAATCGCCGTGGAACGGGCAGGAACCGGCAAACCCCGCATCCTCGGGGTGGCGCGGCATGCTGATATGCCCCATTTCCGGGTGGCTCAGCCCCTGGACCAGCCGCCCACCGACCACCGCGCCGCCGCCCACGCCGGTACCGATCGTCAGATAGAGCGTCGAACTGCTCCCCGCGCCCGCGCCCCACAGCCACTCGGCCAGCGCCGCGCCGTTGACGTCGGTATCGATCGCCACCGGGCAGCCGAAGGCGCGCGCGAACGGCCCGGCGATATCGGCATTGTTCCAGTGCGGCTTTACGGTGTGCGTCACATGCCCCCAGGTCGGCGACGCGGGATCGAGATCGAGCGGGCCGAAGCTCGCAATGCCGATCGCGCTATAATCGCCGCCCTGCGCGCGGAGCCACGCGATCGCGGCGGGGATCGTTTCGCCGGGCCGGGTGGTATCGATCCGAGTGCGCGCATGAATCTGCCGCGACGCGTCCCCCACCCCTACGATGAATTTGGTGCCGCCCGCTTCGACCAGCGCGATCCTGCCATCCATATGCGATCCCGTCTCCTCGTGCCGGCCTATGACAAAGGCGCACCGCCGGGCGCGCCCTCATGCATGATCGCCGGATTCTCGTTGTCGGTCGCACGATAGGGCGCCCCGCGGCGCCATGCCACCCGCGGCGCACCGTGCCTCACCGTTTCAGGTGATAGACCGATAGCGTCTCGTCCCCCATCGGCAGGCGACCGGCGAGGCGATAGTCATGCGCCACGGCAGCGGCGACGATCGCGCGAATCTCGGGCCGCTCGCCGCCGAACGGCGGGCGCATCACCACCACCGCCGGGCGCGCGGCGAGGATTCGGTGCACCTCCGCTGCCTGATCCACCCCGGTCGCGCCATTCTCACGCGCGCGATTGAGATGCGCGGGCACGACATAGCGCGACAGGCGACACCGCTCGGTCGCGGCATAGAGCATCGTCGTCCCCGAATAGACGTAGAGGCAGCCCGGCCCGCGCCCCGCGGTCTGTGCCAGCGCGGTGAATTGCGCCGCATTGCCACGGCCGTGGATATGCGCGAGCACCGTCGCCAGCCCGCCGATCGCGACCAGCCCGAGGATCGCCGGCGTCACGCGCGCACGAAAACGTGGTGCACCGAAAAACCCCGCCGCGCAGGCGCAACCGGGAACGAGCACCGGCAGCCCGTAATGATCGAACCATGTTCCGAACAGCGCCAGCCCGGCCAGCGCCGCCCACAGCCAGCCGAACAGGAAGCGGCGCGTCTCGGTACTCCCGCCCGTCGCCGCCTGCCGCCGCGCTGCGAATGCCATCGCGACCAGCGGCCCGAGCAGCAACACGAGCGTCCCGATATTGCCGAGCATCTCGGGCAGCGGATTCGCATTGCGATGCTCGATCGACAGGAAATTGGCGAACATGAAGGCGTCCGACTGGCCGATCGCGGCATAAAAGCCCCACGCCATTGCGGTCGGGATCAGCGCGATCGCCGCCAGCATCGCGCCATAGGCCAGCGTCGCGGGAAGCGCGCGCTGCCGCTGCCAATCGCGCCACATCAGCCACAGCCCGAAGTACACGCCCTCGAACACGACCGAATATTTGATCTGCAGCGCGAGGCCGACCAGCGCCATCGCCGCCGCCCCCTTGCGCTGGGCCGACGCGCCGCCCGATTCGCCGGCGACGATCAGCCACCCCGCCGCCGCCATCGGCAGATTATAGAAGATCGGCGATTGCCCGCCGACGCCGTTGAGCAGGTCGGGCCATAACAGATAAGCGATCGCCGCGGCGGTCGCCCCCCCGCCCCAGCCGGCGCGCGTCGCCAGCCGCACGACGATCAACGCGGTGAGAATAAGGGCGACGGTGGCCATCGCCTGATAAGCGAGCGTCCCCCAGGGCAACGGCAGCCACGCCGCCGGCATAAACAGCGCGAACAGCCCGATCGGCTTACGGTCCCAGATATCGATGAACGGCAGCGCGCCGCGCCACATCTCATGCGCGGTGACGTAATAGAATTCCTCGTCGGCATGGACGACGGGATTGGCGAACGTCAGCCCGCGCGCGGCGATCGCGACGAGGATCAGGATGATCA
>JAFKLV010000552.1 GCA_017304125.1 Sphingomonadales bacterium | reverse complement strand
GGGTGGGTGAGCGGGCCGGAGCCGCGACGCTCAAAGACTCAAGCACGTCGAAGCCGCATGATGAAAAAGCCGTCGCAGCCGCCAGTCGCCTCGACCGTTCCGGGCAGGGTGCGGACGTATCCGTCAGCGTGAGCGGCGATTCCAGCGGGCAGTTCCCCCGCCACCGGCGGCATGACGGCAAAATCGCCGCGCTGCCCGAGAAACTGCGCCATTTGCGCCTCTCCCTCAGCCGGTTCGAGCGAACAAGTAGCATAGACGAGGACGCCGCCCGGCTTCACCCAATCCGCCGCGCGGGCGAGGATCTGCTGCTGCAGCTCGGCCATTTCGGCGATCACCCCGTCATGCGCGCGGTGGAGCACATCGGGGTGGCGGCGGAAGATGCCGGTCGCGCTGCACGGTGCGTCGACCAGCACCGCCTCGGCCGGCGCGTCGGGCACCCAGCGCAGCACATCGCCCACCACGACATCGGCGGCGAGCCCGGTGCGCGCGAGATTGTCGCTGAGCCGCGCCACGCGATTTTTCGAGGCGTCGACCGCGGTGACATGCCAGCCGGCAGCGGCGAGCTGGAGCGTCTTGCCCCCCGGCGCCGCGCACAGATCGAGCACCCGCCCCTCGCCCTTGCCGATCAGCCGCGCCGGGAGCGAGGCGGCGAGATCCTGCACCCACCACGCGCCTTCGTCATAGCCGGCCAGTTCGGGCACCGGCCCGGCATCGCTGAGCCGCAAATGCCCCGGCGCAAGGCTCTCCCCGTCGAGCCCCGCCCACGCCGCATCGCGCAGGGTAAGATCGAGCGGCGGCGGCGCGGCGATCGCGCGCGACGCGGCCGCCACCATTTCCTCGCCCCACGCCGCGCGCCACCGCTCGGCGACAGGGGCGAGCAGCGCCGGCGCCTCCGGCAAGGTCGCGCCACCGCGCATCAGCGTGCCGAACACGCCGTGGACCAGCCGCCGCGGCCCGCCGTCGACCAGCGGCAGCACGGTGGCGATCGCGGCATGCGGCGGGGTGCCGAGCGCCAGCGCCTGAGCGAGCGCGATGCGCAGCGCCATCCGCGCCTTGGCATCCTCGGGCAAAATCTGGCGCGTGGCCGAATCGATCAGCGCATCAAGATCGGGCAGCCGGCGCAACGTTTCGGCGGCGATCGCATGCGCCAGCCCGCGATCGGGCGGCGAGACGAGATCGCGCGTCGCCGCGGGGAGCGCCGCCTCCAGCGCCTCGCCACGCCGCAACACCGCGTCGAGCAGCCGCAAGGCGGCGCGGCGGGTCGGCGTTCCGAGCGGCAGAGCCGGGTGGCGGGGCGGTTTAGGGGGCTTGGCGCGGATCGTCATCACGCCCATGTGGCGAGGAAGCAGCGAGATCGCCAGCAAGATCGGAAGTGAGAATGTCGAAACGCCCCGCGCATGTGAAGCCGCCGGCCTATCTTTCGCCCAACAAGCCGGTTCCCAAGCCTGCCCCCGCAACCCCGGGGCCGGACGATCCCAACGACCGCAACCCGACCCGCTTCGGCGACTGGGAGCTCAAGGGCATCGCGGTCGATTTCTGAAAACCCGCCATCCCGGCCTTGAGCCGGGGTGACGTGTCGCCTCACACCTCGTCGCGCAGCGGGCGCGAGAGCAGGTCGCGGGTCACCGCGCGCACATCGGCGCCGTCGAGCAACTGGCACACCGCCTCTACGATCGGCATGTCGACGCCGGCCTCGCGCGCCGCCTCGACCAGCACCGGCGCGGTAAACGCCCCCTCCGCCACCGTGCGGCGATCGGCGAGCAAGGTCGCGGCACTTTCCCCGCGCCCCAGCCCGACCCCCAAAGAGAAATTGCGCGAACTGGTCGAGGAACAGGTCAGCACCAGATCGCCGAGCCCCGATAGCCCCGCCAGCGTCTCGGCCCGCGCACCGCGCGCGAGGCCGAACCGCGTCATCTCGGCAAAGCCGCGCGCGATCAGCGCGGCGCGCGCATTCTGCCCGAGCCCCGCGCCCTCGACCACGCCGCAGGCGATCGCGAGCACATTCTTCACCGCGCCGCCGATCTCCGCCCCCATGACGTCGGTCGAGGCATAAGGGCGGAATGCCGGCCCCGCGAGCCGCGCCGCGAGCCGCGCCTGCAACGCCGCATCCTCGCACGCCAAGGTCACCGCGGTCGGCAGCCCGGCGGCCACTTCATGCGCGAAGGTCGGGCCGGACAGCACCGCGATCGGCGCGGCGGGGTGCGCGGCATGCGCCACCTCCCCCACCAGCCGCCGCGTCCCGGCCTCGATCCCCTTGGCGCACATCACCAACGGGGTCGCGCCGACCGGGGTTTCGGCGAGCACCCGCCCGATATGCTGCGCCGGCGCGACCACCAGCAACGCATCGACCCCGGCCAGATCGCCCAGCGCCCCAGTCGCGCGGATCGCGGGCGACAGCGCCACGCCCGGCAGAAACAGCGGATTCGCATGATCGGCGTTGATCGCGCTCACCACCTCGGGCTCGCGCGCCCACAACAAGACATCGCCGCCGCGCGCCGCCACCGCCGCGAGGGCGGTGCCCCAGGCGCCGCCGCCGATCACCCCGATCTTCATGCCTTCACCCCCGCGCCGCGCACCGCCTCGGCCCCCGGATCGAGCGGCCAGCGCGCGCGCGCCGGCACATCGAGCGGGTCGGTCAGCCCGGCGACGAAGCGTTCCGCCCCCGCCCAGCCGATCATCGCGGCATTATCGGTGCACAGCCACAAGGGCGGCGCGACGAAGCGCAGGCCGTTGTCCACCGCCAGCCCTTCCAGCGCGCCGCGCACCGCGGCATTGGCCGCGACCCCGCCGGCCACCACCAGAGCGGTCGCCCCGTCGGCACGATCGAGCGCGCGGCGCGTGCGATCGATCAGGCAATCGACCACCGCCTGCTGGAACGAGGCGGCGATATCTTCCGCGCGATATTGCCCCACCGCACGCGCCACCGCGCTCTTGAGCCCGGCGAAGGAGAAATGCGGCTCGCCCGATCCCAGCAACGGCCGCGGCAAGGGCACGGCGCGCGGATCGCCCAGCGCCGCCGCGCGCTCCACCGCCGGGCCGCCGGGAAAACCGAGCCCGAGCAATTTGGCGGTCTTGTCGAACGCCTCACCCGCGGCATCGTCGATCGTCGTCGCGAGCCGGCGATAGCGCCCGACCCCTTCGACCAGCAGCAACTGGCAATGCCCGCCCGAGACGAGCAGCAGCAGATAGGGAAATGCGAGTTCGGCATCGGCGAGCCGCGGGCTCAGCGCATGCCCCTCGAGATGATTGACCGCGATCAAGGGCTTGCCGACGGCATGCGCCAGCGCCTTGCCGGTGACGAGCCCGACCATCACCCCGCCGATCAGCCCCGGCCCGGCGGTCGCGGCGATCGCATCGACCTGATTCAGCGACACGCCGGCATCGGCCAGCGCCGCCTCGATCAGCGGCTCGAGCGCCTCGACATGCGCGCGCGCGGCGATTTCCGGCACCACCCCGCCATAAGGGCGATGCGCCGCTTCCTGCCCGGCCAGCCGGTGCGCCAGCACCTGACGCTCGCCGGTGACCAGCGCGGCGGCAGTCTCGTCGCAGGAGGATTCGAGCCCGAGGATCAGCATGTTTCGCCCTCTATCGCGTCCGCCCGGGCTTGTCGAAGGGCGCGAGCCCGCTCCGTCATGCCGGGCTTGATCCGGCATGACTGCGCAGAAGAGCGGGAAACTGGAGCAAATCGGCATTCGGCTTTTGCTGACCGGATGGCGCCAAGCCCCCCGTCACCCCGGCCTTGAGCCGGCAACTGTGTAGTCATGGAGTGTCGAGGAAGGGAGTTTGTGTTCGGGAGATAGCGTTGAGGACGGAGAGGAGTTTTCTGGCGGTAGCGATGTAGGCGAGCTTTGGCGGTTTACCGGCGGTGCGGA